>NZ_KN360934.1:0-95884 GCF_000784355.1 Methanolacinia paynteri
CGGGAGAAGAATGGAATGTGAATGTCTCCTCACATGATTTCAGTACATAGTCATAACTGCCCCGATAAAAAATCAACAAAAAAAGTATTTGTTCGGTATTGATTTGAAAAGAAATTATGCGAGATAGTCTGAAGGTTCGGGTATCTGCTCCTTCAGTCCTTTTCTCTTTCTTATTCCTGTTACGATCTCCTTGAGCATTCCGCCGGGAACGGGTGCGAATCCTGCAAACTCGGTGGACCACATTGCACGGCCTTCAGTTGCCGAGCGGACATCTCCTGCGAAACCAAAGAGTTCTGCTACAGGTGCCTTTCCGACAACGGTAATCGTGTCACCTTCGGACTGCATGTCATAGACCTGTCCGCGGCGTCCCTGGACCATTCCCGTTGCCGAACCCATGTGTTCCTGCGGAACGGTGATCTGGAGGATCTGCATCGGTTCAAGGAGTGTGTCGTTTGCCAGAAGAAGTCCCGCCTTTACAGCCGAACGGACTGCAGGTATGACCTGTGCGGGACCACGGTGGATTGCATCCTCGTGGAGCTTTACGTCGACAAGGCGGATCTTGACGTTCTGAACCTGCTCGTCTGCGAGAGGTCCGCCGGCAAGGGCTTCGCGCCATCCGTCAAGGACAAGTTCCATCGTTTCGTTGAGGTACTGGATACCCTTAGTCATGTCGATGAACATGTTCGTTCCTTCGATGGCTTTGATATTCTTTGCCTCGTCCTTGTCGAACCCTGCTTCCACGAGTACGTCACGGCGCTCGAGTGCAGGCAGATCCATGGAGATGTCGCCGTCCTTGAGCATCTTAACGACATTGTCGGGCAGAGGTTCGAGTTCGATATAGAACCTGTTGTGGCGGTTCGGCGATTTTCCTTCGACCGGTCCGGCGGTGCCCGTAATTGTTTCACGGTATACGACGATCGGCGGTGAGGTAACAATCTCCACACCTTTGTCTCTCTCGATACGGTGGGTGATGATCTCGAGGTGGAGCTCTCCCATACCCGAGATCAGGTGCTCTCCGGTCTCTTCGTTGATTGTAACGTTTACAGTCGGGTCTTCCTTTGCGACCTGGCGCAGAACTGTGACCAGCTTCGGAAGGTCTTTCATGTTCTTCGCCTCGACTGCAACGGTCATTACAGGTTCCGAGTAGTGCTTGAGCGACTCGAACGGAGTCATCTCCTGGAGTGTTGTGACGGTCGAACCTACGATTGCATCCTTTAATCCTGTGACAGCGGCGATATTTCCTGCAGGAAGGGCTTCGACTTCGATTCTCTCTGCACCCATGAAGATACCTACCTGTGTCAGGCGGTTGACCTTCTTGGCTGTTCCCATGACATAGCACTCGGTTCCGCGTTTCAGTGTTCCCGAGAAGAGACGGCCTGTTGCAACCTCTCCGGCATGCGGGTCGAACGAGATATCGGTTACCATCAGGCAGGCAGGACCGTTCGGGTCACAGGTGAGCATTGATTTGCCCTCCACTGTGCTCTTGTCTCCATGCTGCCAGATAATTGGTACACGGCGCTTCTGTGCATCGAGCGGATCCGGAAGGTGACGTACGACCATGTCGAGAACAACGGCGCAGAGAGGGCTGCTCTTTGCTAGCCATTTCATGTCATTTGTCTTACACTTCTCGTATACGTCCTTGAAGGATACACCGCTCTTCTTCATGAACGGAACGGATACGGCCCAGTTGTATAGTGCCGATCCGAATGCGACAGTTCCTTCTGCCGCATCAAGCTTCCAGCCGCCTTTGTAGGCCTCCTCGCTCATTCCTTTGATGAGCTTGTTGACCTTGTCGATTACCTTGCCGAGGCGGATCTGCATCTCTATCTCGTCGACCTTGAGCTCGTTGATTAATCGGTCAACCTTGTTGATGAAGAGAACGGGCTTTACACCCTCTTTCAGTGCCTGCCTGAGAACAGTCTCGGTCTGCGGCATCGTCCCCTCGACTGCGTCGACGAGGACAACCGCACCGTCTACGGCACGCATCGCCCTTGTAACGTCTCCTCCGAAGTCGACGTGGCCGGGAGTATCGATCATGTTGATGAGATACTCCTGATTGTCGTAGGTGTGCACCATCGAGACGTTCGAGGAGTCGATTGTGATTCCTCTTGCCTGCTCCTCCTCGTCGGAGTCCATCCAGCACGCCTTTCCGGCGATCTCTTCGCTGATCATTCCCGCACCTGCAAGCAGGTTGTCGGAGAGTGTTGTCTTACCGTGATCAATATGGGCAACGATACCGATGTTCCTGATCTGCTCGGGCTTGTCCATCAGTTCCGTTACCTGTTCTACCATCTTTTTTCGTCTGGTCATCCTGATTTCACCTTAAAAAAGAATATTGGATTAGCGTGCAGATTTCGCAACACGCTCGCGTTCTTCCTTCTTGGAGACTGCAAAACTGCGTGCATCCCCGTCGGCAGCGGCGATAAGTTCGTCTGCGAGGCATGCTGCAACAGTCTTCTTCTTCTTGTGGCTTGCCTGCTGGACACCGCGTGCGATGAACAGAAGTGCGGTGTCGATCCTGCGCTGTGGAGCGGTATCGACAGACTTCGGTACGTTGATACCACCGTACTTCAGACGGACTGTTTCTTCACGGGGGCCTGCGTTTGCAATGGCGTCGACCAGAACCTGAACAGGGTTCTTCTTTGTCTTCTTGTTGATAATGTCGAATGCATCCTCTACAATGCGGGTAGTAAGCTCTTTTTTGCCTGTATTTGTCTCCGTCTGCATCAGCCTGTTGATAAGGCGCTCGACGATGAACATCTCGGACTTGAGGAACTGCTGCCCCTGCATTCTTCCGCTGCAGTGCGGAACGATCGCCGAGTCGATGCTTACGTAGCGGACAAGGCCGGGATCGTTGATCTGTACTTCAGAGAGATCCCATTTGTTGAAGAGAAGATAATTCGGCCCCTCTTTCTTTTCGGGCTGGGCCTGTGCTTCAACATTTTCTTCAATCATTTCTTCTGCGCTCATGAGATCACCTGCGTGGCTTCTCCTTCTTTCCTATAACCATTTCACGGAGAGATACGTTGTTGACCTCGGTTACCTGATAGCGGACACCGGGGATATCTCCCTTCGAACGGCCGAGACGTCCGCCGATACCTTCGATTGTCACTTCATCGTGTTCATCGATGAAGTTGATGGCACCGTCGCCTACCGCGAAAGCGGTGACCTGACGTCCGTTTTTGATTAGCTGTACACGGACACATTTCCTGATAGCCGAGTTAGGCTGTTTTGCCTCAACACCGACCTTTTCAAGGACAATGCCGCGGCCCTGGGGTGCTCCCTCGAGAGGGTCCGATTTTATATCGAGACCGAGCTGCTTTCTCGAATAGTTTGTGTCACGCCATCTGTTGTTTTTTGAATCGCGTTTACACTTTCTTGCTGCGAATTTACCATTACCCAAATGTGTTCACCTCTGTGTGATCTATTTCACTAAGGCTGCCTCTAATTTTTGCGCCTGATAGCGCATGAAATTGATATGTTATGGCAATGGAGTAATTCCCCAGATTCCGTAAGAGCGAGGCATTTTCCTAAGCAATCTGCTGAAAAACGGATAGATACCGATCCGCTGTCCTCTCCGCCGCTGCCACCTGATATCAGATCTCTTTACATATTTCGTCCTGAACTCTATTAAAAGTATTATTCCCGGTACTGTTTTCAGTGCGCGGCAGGATGCGGTGACGAAAGTTATTTTCTGCCGGAGGCCGGTTTTTGCACTCCGTCCTCCGGATCATTCTATGCGTAGTTCTCTGACCCAATATCTACTTTTATTTCTAATATATACTACATTATTATAGTACATTATATCAGGAACAGCTTCAATGTCAGTGAAAATATACAAGGAGACCTATTTCGAGGCAAGCCACAGGCTGATGCATTACGAAGGCAAATGTTCGCGCCTTCACGGACACCAGTGGCGTGTGGAATTCTGGGTCGAAGGAGATGTCCCGGCCGATACACGCATTCTTGTCGATTATAATCTTATAAAAAAAGTCGTTGAGGCATACGATCACCAGGTGATCCTGAATGAAGACGACCCGATGGTGGAATGCATCTCGAAATTCCAGGATGTCATAACTACAAAGGGAGATCCTACGAGCGAACTCCTGGCTGAGATTATGGTCCTTGAACTGGAGAGGAAGTGCAGGGATGCCGGCCTCTCCGCAAGGGTAGTTAAATGCAGGGTATACGAGTCCGTGTCGTGCTTTGCGGAATGGACTCCCTGATTATCCCTGAAATCTGGTGAACCCGAATATGAAAGTTTTTGAGATCTTTCCGAGCATACAGGGCGAAGGGCCGTACCAGGGGATCCCATCGGCTTTCATCAGGCTATCGGGCTGCAACCTCCGCTGCCGCTGGTGCGACACCCCAAAAACACAGGACGGAAGTTCCGGTGAAGAGATGACCGTCGACGAAGTGTTCGGGCAGGTGAAAAAGCTGGGACTGTCTCATGTCTGCATAACCGGAGGAGAGCCCTTGATCCAACAGGACGAACTGCTTTCACTGCTGAGAGACCTGCATGAAGACGGGTATATTGTCGAGATTGAAACGAACGGGACTATCGATCCTGTGCCTGTAATGGAGTATTCGTCGGTCTGCATGGATGTCAAGTGCCCTTCGTCGGGTGAAAAGAGCTTTGCCCCGTTCGTGAAAAAGCTCCGTCCATCCGACTGTGTCAAATTCGTCGTGGAAGGGAAAGAGGATCTCGAATATATGGCCGGACTTCTTGATGATATCCCTTCCTATGTCGAGGTGTGCGTATCCCCTGTGTGGGGCAGCGACAGCAGGTTCATAGCGGATTATATAATGAAGCTGAAAAGGCCGGTAAGGTTCCAGCTCCAGCTTCACAAGATACTTAGTGTCAGCTAAAATGAGGACGATTGAGGATGATTGAATGAAAAAGGCAGTATGTTTGCTTTCAGGCGGAATGGATTCCACCACTCTTGCATATGTTGCTAAGGATATGGGTTACGAGATCCTTGCTCTTCATACGCGGTACGGACAGAGGACCGAGAAAAAAGAGGCGGAATGCGCAAGAAAGGTTGCATCGCTCCTGGGTGCGGTTGAGTTCACCGAGATCTCGCTTTCGCATCTCCTAGCGTTCGGCGGAAGTTCGTTAACTGACAAGGGGATGGAGGTGCACGATCACGAAGATCTGGGGGAGGGCATTCCAAATACATATGTTCCCTTCAGGAACTCGAACCTCCTTTCGATTGCCACGAGCTATGCGGAGGCAAAAGGGGCAGAGGCGATATTCATCGGAGTCCAGGCTTCAGATTATGCCGGCTATCCTGACTGCAGGCCTGAGTTTGTCGAGGCATTCCAGCATGTGATCGACCTCGGAACCTCGGACGATACGAATATCACGCTTATGACTCCTTTTGTAAACCTGAACAAGACCGAGATTGTCAGGAGGGGTATCGAGCTTGGTGTCCCTTATGAGCATACATGGTCCTGTTACAGGAGCAACGGGCCTGCATGCGGAAATTGCGACTCCTGTTATTACAGGCTGGAAGCGTTCAAAGCGAACGGAATTCCCGACCCTATAGAATATGAGTAAATATACCGGAGACGATCCTGAATGAAAAAAATAAGCAATATCTATGACGGAGGAAGGATGAAGGTCGAGCAGGTTGAGATCGATCTTCCCGGCGGAATAACACTTGAGAGAATTGTAGTCAAACCCGGCGGCGCTGTTGCCATGCTCCCGGTCGAGGACGACTACTGCTATCTTATCAGGCAGTACCGCTACCCGATTGAAAAATACATATATGAGGCTCCCGCCGGAACGATGGACGAAGGTGAAAAACCGCCTGAAACCGCTCACAGGGAGCTAATTGAAGAGACGGGCTTTAAGGCGGAAAAACTGATCGATAAGGGCTTCATATATACGACTCCGGGCTATACGAACGAGGTAATCTATCTCTACGAGGCGAGGGGCCTGTCACCTTCCAGCGAGTTCAGTCCGGACCTTGATGAACTGATCGAGGTTGTAAAGGTGAAGAAAGACGAAGTCCATGCCATGATTGCAGACGGCCGCATCGTGGATGCTAAGACGATATGCCTGGCGTACAAATGCCTGGGGACGGACTGAGATGAAACCTGCTGTTGTTTATTCCATACTGATTCTTGCACTACTCGCCGGTTTTGTCCTGTTCTCCGGATGCACATCAGATGGAACTCCGACAGAAGCGCCGGGAGGAACCTCTGCGGCAGTTTCGTATTCCCTTTCCGATAACGGAATACTGAGTGTCGAGAGCGTGGATTATTCGTATTCCCTGGGGAATGTCACGAACGAAGGTGAAAATGAATCGGTAAAAGTGTCGGAAGTTCGTATGATTGATGGGGAGACAGAGGTGTATACGCTTCTTGCAGAGCCGCAAAACCAGAATCCTCTGGCAGGAATCGTCTTTGCACCCGGCGCAGGAGTGAGTGCGGATTCACACCTTAATCGTTCGATCGATTACGCAGAATCCGGCATCGCATTCATGGTCGTCGATGTACGCGGCAACGGCGGGAAAACGCCCGGAGTTGCACTTAACTTCCAGAATGAGTATGCTACTGCGGCATCAGGGGAAACACCACAGTATTATTCGATCATCTTCGACCTGATCGCAGCAAAGAACTATCTTAAAGAGATATACGGTGAGAGTTTCCCTGTTTATGTCATGGGTTCGTCCAATGGCGGAAGGTACGCAGCAATTGCAGCGGCCATAGATCCCGGATTTGCAGGATACTTCGGTGTATCCACATCGGGTTATGAATATGAGGAGGGAGTAAACGGGGCGGATGTCGATCTCTTTATCAGGAGTATCAACCCCGATACATATATTGCAGATATCTCCCCCGCAGAAACTGTGATCTTCCACGCACCTGATGACGATATAATCGAGTACCAGTACGGACTTGATTTTTTCAACAAGGCATCCGAGCCGAAGGATTTTGTGGCGTTTAACGGTACACACGGGATTAACGATGAAGTGGATGCGTACATAGAGACTCTGCTGGCAGGAAGCTAAAACATTAATGCGGGAAAGAGCGAATTATATTAAGTTTTACTAACGGTGGCACAATGGCTGAAGAAGTTGAGATGGACAGTGCGAGGAAACGCTACGAATTTAAAAAGACTCTCGAGAAACTCGGAGAGAAAGAGGGGAGCGGAACAGAGCTTATTTCAATATACATCCCTCCGGACAAACAGATTTATGATGTAACAGCCCAGCTCAGGGATGAGTTCGGCCAGTGTGCCAACATCAAGAGCAAACAGACGAGAACGAATGTCCAGAGTGCCATCTCTTCGATACTTTCGAGACTTAAATACTATAACAGGCCGCCGGAGAGGGGAATGGCGATCTTCTGCGGAAATATCAAACTTGGCGGCGACAAGACCGATCTTGACTGCACGATAATCGAGCCGCCGGATGTCGTACCCCTGTATATGTACAGGTGCTCCTCGAAGTTCGAACTGGAGCCCCTGCAGCAGATGCTTGTCGAAAAGGAAGTCTACGGCCTTATAGTAATCGACAGGCGAGAGTCATATCTCGGCTTTTTACGCGGCAACAGGATAGAACCCATGTCGGGTGTTACGTCGACTGTCCCCGGGAAGCAGAGGAAGGGCGGTCAGTCTGCTATGCGTTTCCAGCGTCTTCGCCTGATTGCAATCAATGAATATTACAAGAAGGTTGGCGATCGTGCAACCGATATATTCCTTGCCGAACCGGATTTCTTCGAGCGGTTCAAGGGGGTTCTTATCGGGGGTCCTACTCCCACGAAGGAGGAGTTCTATGAGGGGGATTTCCTCCATCATGAACTGAAGAAGAGGGTCATCGGCCTCTTCGATGTCGCGTACACCAACGAGAGTGGTCTTACAGAGCTTGTCGACAATGCAAGCGATGCACTCCGCGGAGTCGAGGTTATGAAGGAGAAGGTCATAATGGACCGTTTCTTCAAGGAGCTCGTGAAGGATGACGGGCTTTCTTCCTACGGCGAGGAGAGCGTCAGGAAAAATCTCGAGATCGGAGCCGTGGATACCCTCCTCCTTTCCGGAAATCTGCGAAAATCAAGGCTCAGGCTGCGATGTCAGAGCTGCGATTATCAGAGGGAGGAGACCGTTTTGGTCAAGCCGGGCAAGAGGATGTCTGATCTCGACTTCGGCATATGCCCGAAATGCTCCGCTCCTGTCTATATGGAAGAAGAGATCGATATAGTCGACGAGCTGACAGAGCTTGCCGATTCAAGCTCGACACATGTCATGATAATTTCCGACGACTTTGAGGAGGGTGCGATGCTCTTCAATGCGTTCGGCGGTATCGCCGCTATCCTGAGGTACAGGACGGGATACTAATTTTTGGAGAATGAATAATGTTTTTTGAGACTTATGCCGTTGTGGAGGAGGCCCTCAGGAAGGCCACCGGCGAAGAGAATGTACTGATTACGGACGGGGGTGATCATGCCGACCTTGCATCGACGGTTGCCTTCAGTCTTGCGAAGTCGAGGAGGATGAATCCTGCCGCACTCGCATCCGAGATCGCATCACAAATAAAGGACGAACTCTCCGGGAAGGGAATCAGTGTCGAGGTAAAGGGGCCTTATATCAATTTCATATTCGGGAAGAAGTACCTTGAGGATGTCATTGCAGAGGCACTTAAGGAAGGCTACGGCTCGCTTTCCCAAAAACCAGGCAGGATCTGCCTGGAGCATACGAGTGCAAATCCCAACGGCCCTCTGCATGTTGGCCATATCCGCAACTCGGTTATAGGAGATACGCTTTCGAGAGTTCTCCGTAAGGCCGGGTACACGCTTGAGGTCGAGTACTATGTCAACGACATGGGCCGCCAGATTGCTATCGTTTCCTGGGGTTTCGACAACATAGGTCTTGCACAAAATGAAGGCGAGAAGGATGATCATTATGTCGCCCGCGTCTATGTAGCCGCAAACCGTGCGATCGAGGCAGATGAGTCGATAAAGGGGGAGATCGACCGGAGGATGGCACTAATCGAGAGCGGCGATCCGGAGATGGTGAGAAAGTTCAGGGAGGCTGTTCTCATGTGTGTCGGGGGAATCAAGGAGACTCTTCTCGATCTCAACGTGAAGCACAACAGGTTCATCTTCGAGAGCGACTTCGTCAGGAACGGTTTGATGATGAACGTTCTCCACAGGCTTGAGGCATTGCCCGAGGCGAAGCACGACGGCACTCTCTCGCTCGACCTGACCGAGTTCGGGTTCGAGAAGGAATACGTTCTCAGGAGATCCGACGGAACTTCTGTCTATGCCGCCCGCGATCTTGCATATCACGAATGGAAGAGCGACAACTTCGAGAGGATCATAAATGTCCTCGGTGCGGATCACAAACTGATCGGGCGCCAGCTCCAGGCGACTATGCAGCTTCTCGGTGACAAGGTCCCGGAGATTGTCTTCTTCGAGTTTGTCTCCCTCCCCGAGGGTTCGATGAGCACCCGGGCGGGCAAGTTCATCTCTACCGACGAGCTCCTCGAGCATGTCTTCGAGAAGGCCCTCGAAGAGGTCGAGACAAGGAGGCCCGAGCTTTCGGCTGATGAGAAGAGCTCTATTGCAAGGTCGGTTGCGACGGGTGCGATAAGGTTCGATATAGTCAGGGTCTCGCCGGACAAAGCGACGGTTTTCGATTGGAAGGAGGCACTGGACTTCGAAAAACAGAGCGCCCCGTATATCCAGTACGCACATGCGAGGGCCTGCTCGATCCTTGAGAAAGCCGGAGTGTTTGAAGAGTCATTCCGTGCGAAGAGCGAATACGAAGTCGCACTAGCAAAGCACATCGCACTCTTCCCTAAGGTAATAGCAGACGTCGCAGGAGATCTACGCCCGCATGTCCTTGCGATATATGCAAGGGAGCTTGCAGATCTCTTCAATACGTTCTACCGCTTCGACCCTGTGCTGAAGGCCGAAGGCGATCTCAGGAATTCAAGGCTTACACTGGTAAAGGCGGCGCAGAATACGCTGAAGGAAGCACTTGAAACGCTTGGTATAGATGCAGTCAGAAGCATGTAAGGCCCTGAGGAAACAGGGTTATCTCTTTTTTTCAAAGGAATCGTCGGCGGCCTTAAAACCGTGTATGTGGAACAAGCGTTCACTCCGCGGCGGGGATATGTGCTACAAGAACAAGTTCTACGGCATATCGAGCCACAGGTGCGTCCAGATGACGCCGACCTTAAAGTGCAACCAGAACTGCCTCTTTTGCTGGAGATCGATGGAGCACGAGGTCGTCGAAACGGTGGAGTGCCCGCCGGAGTTGATTGTTGAAAAGATCCCAGCTCTCCAGAAGAAGGCTCTTGCGGGATACAACCCATCAGCCGATACGAGCACGACCGATCCGGCGCTCTGGGAGGAGGCGCTTTCACCGAATATGATTGCGATTTCCCTTTCGGGCGAGCCTACACTGTACTCCCGGCTACCGGAATTGATCGACATGCTGAACGGTGCCGGCAACACGACATTCCTGGTATCGAACGGAACACGACCGGAGATGATCGGGAGGTGTCACCCGTACCAGACCTATGTCTCTCTTGATGCACCTGACAGGGAGACCTACCTTAAGGTGTGCAGGCCGGAAGAAGACTACTGGGACAATATCCAAAAGAGCCTCTCACTGCTCGGTGAGAGGCGGTCTGCAATACGGACGACGATTGTCAAAGGGCTGAATGATTTCTCGCCAGAGAACTATGCAGCGATGTACGAGAATTCAGGCGCCTCCTTTATTGAGGTTAAAGGCTATATGTACCTTGGATATAGCAGATTCCGGCTCGAAAGGGAGAATATGCCCGAACATTCCGAGGTCCGGGATTTCGCACTGCAAATATCAAAATACTGTAATTATAAAATAACTGATGAGAGCCCGATCTCAAGGGTAGTATGTATGGAGCGTCGTTGATATGAGATTTGATTCTGAAGAATTCGCTGAACTTGCAAAGAAGGATTTTGATGAGGCATGGCATGCCGGAGCCGGGATACAGGAAAAACCTGTCTTCTCCAGGAGATACCCGCGGAATATGCTCCGGCCGGCAAAGCCCCACCCTGTACCCGAGACTATACAGAAGCTGAGGGACGCCTACCTGCGGATGGGATTCGAAGAGGCACGTGTTCCTGTATTTATCGAGGAGCAGGATGTCTACAGGCAGTTCGGCCCGGAAGCCTCCGCGGTTCTTGACCGTGTATTTTACCTCGGCGGTCTCCCCCGCCCCAACGTCGGCATCGGGAAAAAGCAGATCGACGAGATAAATGCAATTCTTGGGAGAGTTATAGCTGCCGATGAGGAAGAAAACCTGAGAAAAACGCTTCATGCATACAAGAAATCTGAGATCGACGGCGACGAGCTCACTCATGAACTGGCTGTTGTCCTCAGTGCTGACGACGGGATGATCGTAAAGATCCTTGACGATGTTTTCCCAGAGTTCCGCGAACTATCTCCCGAGTCCTCAAGGACAACACTTCGTTCGCATATGACATCCGGCTGGTTCATCACCCTCGGCGAGATGTGGGACAGGCAGCCGCTGCCGATAAAGCAGTTCGCTGTTGACCGTTGTTTCAGACGCGAACAGGAAGAAGGACCGACGAGGCTCATGGCATATCATTCTGCGTCATGCATCATCGCAGGCGAGGATGTGACCGTTGAGGACGGAAAGGCGGTGGCAGCGGGACTTCTCTCCGCCTTCGGCTTCACGGACTTTGAGTTCAGGCCGGACGACAAGCGCTCCAAATATTATGTTCCGGGCACACAGACCGAGGTCTATGCGAAGCATCCTGTCCACGGATGGGTAGAGGTTGCGACCTTCGGAATGTACAGTCCCTACGCTCTTGCTGCCTACGGTGTCGAAATCCCCGTGATGAACCTTGGCATGGGCGTAGAGAGGCTTGCAATGATCGAGTACAAGGCCGAGGATATGAGGGCCATGACGTACCCGCAGATGTATCCGCCCCAGTTCTCGGATCTCGAACTTGCGACAGGAATCGCCCTGCGCGAGGAACCGAAGACGGCCAAGGGTGCAGAGATCGCAGCGGCTATTGTAGAGACTGCAAAGGCGAACGGCGATGCTGAAAGCCCATGTGAGTTCCTCGCATACGAGTCCGATGCGTATGGCGGCAGGAAGGTCAAAGTATACGTATTCGAAGCTGAAGAGAACTCAAAGCTTCTCGGGCCGGCTGCCCTTAACGATATATTCGTATCCGAAGGAAAGATCCTCGGAGTTCCCGATACAAGTAACTTCAGAAAGGTGAGGGACAAGGGAGTCAGTGCAGGCATCTCCTATCTTGATGCGGTTGCAAATCTTGCCGCCGCAAGGGTCGAGGAGGGATTCATGACAGGCGAAAACGGTGAGGTTCACTTCAAGATGGCTAAAGTTCCGTCCGATGTGAATATCGCAATCGAGCCGTGGGCTATGAGGTATGTCACTGACAACAACAGGAAACTCGACCTGAGGGGCCCGGTGTTTACGGCCGTCAGGTGGGAGATCGAGTGAGGCTCCCGCCCTGAAAATTATCTGATATTTCTTTTTTCGATGGCAGGAAATAGTGTCCAGTCAAAACTGTTTTCAGGCGAAAATAATGCCGCAATTGATGAAATTAAGACTGTAAGGCCGGTCATCATATCTACAAGCCGCGCGACGGATATTCCTGCATTTTATTCGGACTGGTTCTTTCACCGGCTTTCGGAAGGCTGGTGTGTCAAATTCAATCCATACTCCAACCGTCCTCTCCGTGTGGATTTCCGGGATGTCAGGTTCGTTGTATTCTGGACGAAGAATCCCTCGCCGATTATTGACAGGCTCGGAATCCTTGAAGAAAAGGGTATTGGGTACTATTTCCAGTACACTCTGAACGATTATGTTAAGGAGGGGCTTGAAAAGAACGTTGCATCTCTTGAAATAAGGATTGAGGCGTTCAAAAAATTGTCCTCTTTAGCAGGAAAGGAGAGAGTTATCTGGCGTTTTGATCCCCTTGTTCTTTCAGATTCTTTATGCATCGATACGCTTCTTTCCCGCATCGAGGCGATCGGCGAAGAGATCCACGAGTATACTGAAAAGTTCATTTTCAGTTTCATCGATCTCTACAAGAGCGTAAAGAAAAATCTAGAACGTGCCGGGTATTGCGGGATAAGAGAATTTACAGTCGATGAGATGGAGGAGTTTGCATCCGGCCTGCAGAGGATGGTGACCCGCTGGGGGATCTCCGCCGCCACATGTGCGGAGTCTGTCGATCTCTCCGCATATGGGATTTCGAAGAACAGGTGCATCGATCCTAATCTTATGGCAAGAATATCCGGGGATGATCCTGTGCTACTTCGTTATCTGGAAAAGAACCCTGGTAAGGATCCCGGCCAGCGGCCTCTCTGTGGTTGTATAAAGAGTACAGATATAGGACAGTATAATACATGTGCGCACCTGTGTTCGTACTGTTATGCCAACCGCTATCCGGCGCAGGCCATAAATAATTATATCAATCACCGGAATTGCAACCCCTCTGGGTTAACAATTTCCGGTGATAAAATCGGGGGTATTTGGGATTTGGAGGATGAGTAGTATTTAAGTAGGGTTTAACACATCCTTTGGTGACTATAATTCTAATGGTTTTAATTTTTTGGTGCTGGTTTGTTTTCTGGATTTGGTATCATCTTTTCCTTGTGCCGAAAAACAATTCGGGCAATCCGTAAGTTTTGGACAATTTCCGAATATTATTAGTCCTTTAAATCGTTGTAGAGCCGATAATCAATATTTTTTGGCAGCTTTCACCTCCTTTGATGTTTACACAATTTTAACTTTGTAGCACTTATTATTTAAAATGTTTTAATTTGTAATAATCACAATTGGTTAACAATTACTGACTTCTGTTGGAACGTCCTGAATTGGTTATGCTTGTATTTTTCGCCATTATATGGAAATATTTTAGCATATTGATATTGAGATGTCATTTTTTTGAAAGTCAGGGCTTAAATTTATAAAAAAAAGAATATTGAATCTATACTTTTGCCGAAACTGTCAGGTTTACCTGTCTTATAGTTACTTTGACAGGATCAATGAATAAAATATCCAGGTCTTTTCCTATGTCATCATCAGTTGCGTCTGGGTAGCATGAGACAATTTCTACGTTATCAAATTGCGAGCTATTGAAATCAACGAGCTTTTCGTTGATGCATTCCCATATTGTATTATTCACTCCCATTAAAACATCATTATTTACACTGAAATTTAACTGTGTTTCGTTAAAGAAAATTTCTTCAATGCCTGTTTCAAGAGAAAGCATTGCAACTCCGTTTCCGCTGACATAATATTTCTCCCCCTTTTCAAGGCTTGCTATTGTAAGGGTGACTTCTGTGCAGTTTAGAAATGTGTTTCCTGTATAGTTGCCTTTGTCGTCTTTTTCAAATACAAGATTATACATGTATTCAATGTCAAAGAGAGATTTGAATATTCCCGACTTATTTTCTACAGCCTGGACGGTTTCTTTCATGTCGGTGTACTGCAGGGGAGTTGTTTCGTTCTCACCATATCCTGTTGTAAGATTAACATAGCCGTACTGCCACGAATATCCCTGGTCCTGCCAGAAATTACTGACAGGCTCATATGAAAATTTCACAAGAGATGAGTTGTATGTTATCCCTGTGCTGTTTGTAATATTGAAAAGCCTCGCATCTTCTTCAACCTCAAGAATTCCTCCTGATTTGACGGACGACAGAAACACATCTCCTCCGCCAAGCACGAAACTCCTGCTGAGCCGTCCCTCTGACTTTTGCCAGACCGCGTTTTCAAGATCCGATGAAAACGACAGGAATTCTTTTTCTACACCTGATAAATGATCGATTTCAGCCTCTTCCTTTAATGAAGGAACATAAGTATTGAAATAAACGGACATAACCGTTACAATAACAGCCAGTATTAGAAGCATTGCAATAATCGGTGCAATACCTTCTTCTTTATTGTATTCAATCAACCTTGGACCCTCCCGAAGAATACTACCGATTTCGATACGACCATCTGGACATTGTAGCCGCTTACATTTACCCCTCCGGTATCTATTTCCATCCAATCACCTGGCATAAAATTGGCTTCTTTTGTATTGTTAATACTAATATTTTCAGCATATAGTGGAATTGTTCTGCTTTTATTCGAGAGTATGATCTTAATACTCTGGTTTGAAAGCGTGTCTCCCCCTTTGTGCCATAGAGTAAAATTATAATCGCTTATTGTTACATTAGGGGAGTAATCTTCCATCATCACGTTTAACGACGGTTCCCGATCTTCAGGAATATACTGCGATGCGGATACGGCAAACAGGGCGGCAAGGATCAGGACAAGGCTCAGCATAAGCATCTCACCGATAATTGGTGAAACTCCATTCTCATCTCTTTTACTAATTTTCATTCTGAAACATTCCTCTGAAATCTTTGAAAAATCCCTAAACCTGTATTATGAATATGAACAGCACCATGGATGCGATCATGAATATGATACTGTGTTTCAGTCCTGCAAGTACAGTGTTCGAACTTAGTTGTCCGGCCATAATTCCCGAGAATAGTCCCAATATAATTGAAATGTGAAACATTTCGGAAATATTTGATTCTAAGTTGAAACTTACGTCAAAATCCATGAAACTCTGGACAAATGAAACATTAAGTTCGTAGGCCGAATACAGGAAAATACCATACGATAGATAAATAATCGCAACATAGATGAAAGAAACACCGAAACGCTCGTTTTTCATCTTTAAATAGTGTTCAAGATCGCCAATTGCAATCGCAAGAATTTCTCTCAGGTGATCCGTGATCTCGCTTGCCTTAATTACGAGTGAGATGGCTCTCTTGACGGAAACAAGTCCTATTCTTTCTTCCATCTTGTATAAAGCTCCGGATACGCTTGTTCCCATCTTTATCTCTTCGGATGCAATTTTCACCTCGGACGTGAGGACACCGATCTTGCTTTGTGCAATAATATGGATTGCACTCTGGAGAGTCATTCCCATATCTTTCATATCCGATATTTCCCTTAAAAATCCGGGGAGTTGAGATTCGAATTTTTTAAGATACCAGCTTCTTGCCTCGTAAGCAAAGGCTACGGGAACCAGAAAAGCAATGATCGTAGTGCATATAAACGCTTCAAAAACATACCCGAGAAAAATCTCTGCAAGGTACCCGTTCATGTACAGGAAAGTGACGACTCCTGCCGCCGCCATTCCGAATACAAGACCATACTGGTAATCGGAGACATAATAGCGCAACGGGTTTCTTAAAATCGTCTTAATTTTAATAGCCTGCTTTTTAGACTGGAGGTTTTTCAGGAATTTATTATCCACAGACTGAATGGTATCGGCATCAATATTGGTATCGGCATACTCCGATTGCATGACCTCTTTCCTGCTTACCTGGAGACTGTCCGGCGGCATCATTATATAGAGCAGGAATATCATCGCCGACGCACCTATGGGAAGGCCGATATACATCAGAGGCTCCAGCATATCGACACTTGACTGGCCGGAGAGGTTCTGCGCGACTATCATTATCATTATTGCAATCGGGCCCGCAACAAATGCGGTTACGTAGATCTCCGCCATGATCTCCATGGTCTTAAGAGTGTTTTCAAGCTCTTGTTTTGCAGTTTCACGGTAATGAGCCGATTTTGAGGCGAAAAAGTCTGTCATACTGCCGCCTGTCCTGAAAACCATTGCCAGATCATTTAAGAGTTCGGAGAAAGTCGGTGAGGGGGTACATTCCTGAACATTTCTCATCGCTGTTAAGAGATCGTCTCCGAAATATTCGACATCACGGATGATCATTTTGCATTCGTTTGAAACTTCCCCGTAAAGATCGTCATTCTCAGCGACGCCTTTAAATATTGCGAACAGCGTCATTGTAGTCGACAATGCCTGCATATATGTAATTGCGTATGGGAGATCGAGCTCTATTCTGGTCTTCCTGCCTGCTGCTACGGTTTGCGGGTACATGTATGCAAACAAGAAGATCCCGCCGACAAGCACCAAAAACAAAACCAGTGCCGAAATTTCGATAGGCAGGAACGAGATGGGATTTATCTCTATCTCGAGAAGCAGGAGAAGATTGACGAGCAGAATATAAACCATCGCGGCAAGAATAGTCCCAAGGAGAAGGATCAGGATATACTCGCTTGATCCGATGGGAATATGCGAAGCCTTGAGTGAACGACGGAATTCCTCCGTGTTTAAAGAATTTATAATAATGTTATTCTTCAAATTCATAACTGCCGCTCTTTGCAAATTCTTCGAATACTGATGTTATCTCGTCTGAACTTCTGAAACTGTGATTTAAAAGTCCTTCGAGAATTTCTTTCCGAATCTCGATCTGGTTGAGGGTTTCATCAACAGTCCATCCGTGACTGTAGGCGATGTCGTTTATTATCTTTGACTCCTTGTAGACCTTCCTGAAAACATCTTTTACCGGGTTCCATTTGTAGAGGATATTGTATGAGATATCATTTTTTTCCGCTACGATCTCGTCGATTGTAATACATCTCCTGACCATCCTGCCGCCAATGTACTGTAACTGCTGGATTATCATTAAATCAAGTGCACCGAACATTGCGACGGGGACATTGATCGGATTTGTCGTCAGTCGGTTGATTGCCTGCTCAACACCTCCCGCATGTAGTGTTGAATAAGTCGTATGGCCGGTGTTCATCGCCTGGAAGAGAGTCTGCGCTTCTGAGCCTCTTACCTCTCCTACTATGATGTATTCCGGCCTCTGTCTAAGTGCAGTTTTCAAAAGGGAGAACATGTCGACATTTCCTTTGCCTGACTCAGACGAACTCTCCCTCGTCTTCATAGGAAGCCAGTTTTTATGCGGCATCTGGATCTCCCTTGTATCCTCAATCGACACAATCTTTGCCAGGTGGGGAATGAACAGGGAGAATGCATTCATCATAGAAGTTTTTCCACTTGCCGTTCCGCCGACTACTATGGCACTCTTCCTGTTTTCGACGCACAGCCAGATGAATGCAAGAATCTCTGCATCATACGTGCCGTAGTCTATTAAGTCGACAGGTGTCATCGGATCGGATTTGAATTTTCGTATCGTGAAGGAACTTCCTTTTGAAGATACGACATCGGTATAAGTAATCTGTGCACGTGCACCTTCGGGCAGTGCGGCATCAACTAGAGGAGCTGTCAATGAGAGCTGCTTGTCGGCTTTTTGTGCAATTTTTAAGACAAATCTGTTGAGTTCCCCTCCCTCAAAAATGATGTTTACCGGCAGATTGGAATACTTTCTATGGAAGATGAACACCGGAATGTCGGGTCCGTTGCATGTAATGTCCTCTATGTTTTCGTCATGCATCAGAGGGTCCAGTTTTCCGTACCCCTTGAAATTTCTGTAAAGATAATAGCGGATCACCTCTATTCTGTCATCTGCGATATTTTGATCGAGGTTTTTAACTATTTTGTAAACCAACTCGGAATCAAGGTTAAGTTGTTCGTTTTGCGGTTTTGAATCGTAAAGAACCACAGACCTCAGTTGTGCATCTGTTTCTTCAAGTATAATGTGTTCTTTTTCAGTGATCTTCGGTTCGAAGATCATATACTGCAAATTCTTTTCTTCATCCTTTACTATGACGGCATATGAATGCGGAGGGTAGAGCCAGTATGATTCAAGGATCTCTAGAGAGTCCGGCAGAAGTCCGGGTTTGATCTCAGGATTTTCAGGATAATCTGCATGAGTTATGACCACTTGTTCTAGTTCTGGATTATCAGACTGAAGCATGTTTTTCAGGATTGCCAGGTAATCCCTGAACTTTCCTGAAATATCTTCTTTACCTCCCGGCTGGCCGTCTTCTGCTTTTTTTTCTTCGTTTTTATCTTTTTTTGATTTTAGATTAAATTTCTGTGAGATCGAATTGACTTTTTTATCCTTGCCTTCCGTCCGGCTGTCTCCTACTTTTTTTTCTTCGTTTGAATCTTTTTTTGTTTTTAAACCGAGTTTCTGCGAGATCGAACTGATTTTTTCATTCTTGCCTTCGGGCCGTTTGTCTTCTGATTTTTTTGATTTTAAATTAAATTTCTGTGAGATCGAAATGATCTTTTTGTCATTTCTTCCTTTGGCCTGTTCCGTATTTCCTGAATTTATCTTTTGAAAATTATTTTTAATTGAGAGTGTTGCAGACCTGGAGGTGTTGATTTTTGAACTACCATCCGCATTTTTTGCGCTTTCCTCCTGAACGGATTCTATGGATTCGTCTTCTGTTGGTAGAGTTTCTTCCGGCGAAGGATTTGTCTCTGCAGAATCTTCGGATTCAGTGTATAATTTATGATGATCCGTTGGATCACGGGATTCTGGGGAGGTCTCCTGCATTTATTACCAGTCCTCCTCATAATACTCATCATTACTATCATCCTCATACAGTGCTGAACTCCCTGTTGTCATCTGCGAAAATACGTCGTTTGCATTGGTAATCACGCTGAAGGAGTTGGGATTTTCAGGAATGGTCCCGGAGAGAACATTGATCTCCGCATCAAGGCCTGTTCCATGTATATTTATCCTGAATTCCCCGGTTCTCGGTATTGTAATGTATTGTTCGTCATCTGAGGGATTTTTCCTGTTGTATCCTCCCGTTGCGACAATTTCGTTTGTCTTGTTATCTATGACGGTTACAGTAAGGAACGAATAATAAGGGTTTCCATCACCGTCACCGCTTCCGGATATAAGTCCTGAAACCGCATAACAGACAACCAATGGTCCCTTGCCTACAGAAACAACGATGCTCATTGAATCAAACTGGAATGTTTTGGATGTCCTGTATAATGTCTGGAAATATTCCTGTGAAACCGGATCTTCAGGTACTTCACTGGTCTTAAATTCAAAGGGTTTAAAGTAAGGATCATCCGGCGTAAAACTGTCAACAACATTAACGGAATCGCTTATTCCTGTATCACCTGGCAGATTGGCTGCTTGACCGGAATTCGTCTGGGTATCCTGATTATTATAAACAGGCGGAGCAGTTGTTTGTCCGTTGTTTGACGATGTAATCAGAGGATCATATTCATTGTAGGAAGGTGAAGACGAATCCGGAACCATATCATCCCCCGGTAACATCTTACTTACAAAAATAATTCCTACAGCAACGACCAAAATGAGGACGGCTACAATTGCTATCGTCAGAATCTTTGTTAATTGTCCTATGTCTGGCACCTGACTTCCTGTCATACCTGACCTCTTTGCACGGGCATCACTCTATTATTTTTTAGTATTCCCGTTGCGTTACGACTGCCTGTGATGAACAAATAATATACCATACCAATTGCCTTTCTTTATAAATATTGTTAATTATATTTCATTCATTTGCCCCCATCTGTTTACTTTATATTGTTTACTCTTCCATAATTATAACAATTCTCCTTTCAGTGAATAGTTGTCCGAGTGATTGCTTATCAATAAAACTTTACTTACATCATAATTAATTTATCCGGCTCTTTGAAATTTGACTGGATTTAATGATAAATTTAACTATTTTACGTTTCATTTGCAGGTATATAATAACAATTATTTGAAATTAAGTAATACTAAATGGGTAAAAATAAGAAAAGCAATCGCAAATATACTTCTTCAGTAACAGTGCCAAAAATCCTGTTGTCCGAAAAATCGGGTGATTTTAGCCTGAAAAGCATTGATCTAATGCCGGCGTCCGGTAACGAAAATGAGTATGCCCGCAACATGCAGGCACGATCGACAGAGTTCATTCAAAGGGCATGTTAAGGATTATCCCTTTAAAAGATCAAAAAGAAAATGAGAATTTGTTATGACTCCATTTAAAAAAAATCCCGATGCTGTATCTCCGGTGGTCGGGGTAATGCTCATGCTGACACTTGTTATTATTCTTGCCGCAGTAATTAGCGGGTTCGCCGGCGGGATTGCGGGTTCTTCTAATTCCGGTTCCCTTATCGAGATTACAGCACAGACAAAGATCATTAATTCGGGTAATAACGATACAAGCAGGTTCGAGATTGACATTATATCAGTGAATGATCCTGTAAGTACAAAGGATCTTAAGCTCAAGACGTCATGGAAGTCGTATGACGATGCCGGTAATTTAGTGTTGCATGAAAATTCTTCGATGCCAGGAACCAAGAATTTTAACTATATTAAATCGGGAGTGTCCCCAATCGGAGCAGGTCCGGGTCTCCCTCAATGGGACGGGACTTATGAAAATATCAGCACCAATATGAGCTTTGGAAATTATGCAATTATGGCCGGAACGAAAATGGTTGCATATCCTTCAACCTACTATTTGAATGGTGAATACACGGATAATCAATATACAGACTGTATGCAGGCTATACTCGGAGAAGGGTGGAATAACCTCAGCTCAGGAGATGTTGTCAACGTTATGTTGATCCATGTCCCTTCGGGCCGGATAATATATGATGAAGATGTCAATGTAAATTTAACGTAATTCTTCAATTCGGAGAATTACCATATAAACTAATTTCTTCTGCTGCAATGGCCGAAATGTTTTCCCCGCTCAGTTCATCAAGTGAATAATAGTTTCCGTGCGTGTTGTCCGCAATCATTTTGCAGTATCCAAGCTGCATCTTCAGGAAGTCGTTTTTACGATCTTCTGTATCGATCAGGACTGTGTGGATATTGTTTTTGCAGATCTCTTCCGATATTGCAAGAAGCTCCTGCTTTATATTCCCCGAGGCAGAATAATTTGATCTTCCGTCGGAGATACAGACGAGCAGGGGGATCATGTCTCCGTTTTTCTTTTTGTCCTGCATTAATGCCTCCATGCCTTTGAGAAGTCCGGCGGAGAGAGGGGTCCTTCCTCCTGTAGGAAGTTCATCGAGGCACTTTTTTGCAAGGTCTGCACTCGAGCATAACGGGAGAAGGACTTCCGCTTTATCGCCCCTGAATGCAACAAGCCCGATTCTGTCTCTCTTTTGATATGAGTCGTTCAGCATCGAAAGAACAGCCCCCTTTGTGCTCTCCATCCTTCTTTTCGCACCCATCGATCCGCTTGCATCCACTACAAACATGCAGGCCGCGGATACCTTTCCTTTTCTTATCTTCTTTCTTAAATCGGATTCCTTAAGCGATACTGCCAGATTGCCGCATTCTCTATGTTTCTGGAAAGGGGCCGCCGCTCTTAACGTTGCATCGAAGGCAAGATCCGATGCATCTTCTGATGCACAAAAGCTCCTATAATGGCCTTTCTTCTTATTCGATACCGATTCGATCCTGTTTCCGTTAACATTCGGTCTCTTCTTCCTGTCTTTTCTAATGGAATAATCAATATTTGATATGTCTACGGGCTTTCCTGTTGAAAAAATGGTTTCGGAATAATTTTCAGGTTGATCTTTACCTGAAGAACCTGTCCGGGGTTCTTTGTCCGGATCTTCTCCTGTTTCATCTTCTGTCTGTTGTATATCATTATTTCGGATGTCGTCCTTATCGATTTCCCCGGGGGTTTCATCGGTATTGGAATCCGTATCATCTTCGGCGGCTTCATCAAGGATATTATTTACAAGATCCTCGTCAAGCCTGGGCTCTTCGAAAGGTTTTCTCCGCATCCTGTGGGGGAGTGCGAGCCGGATTGCTTCTTTCAGGTCTTCGTTTTCAACGGATCTCCGGCCATTAAAAGCACAGATAGTCTTTGCAGTCCTCATTACCGTAATTTCGGCACGGTGAGTTGTTATTCCGGAACTTATACATACCTCTGCAATTTTCCTGATCTGATCGTCGGTGATTTCAACTTCGGAAAGGATCTCTGCTGCTTCGTCGATTCTTCTTCGAAGCTCTTCCTGCTCATCTTTGAACTCTTCAATAAATTCTTCAGGGTATTTTTCGAAACTTTCGGCGGTTCTTACAATTTTTATCCTCGAATCTATGTCTTCTATTCCCTCGACTGACACCGAGAGCCCGAACCTGTCGAGGAGTTGCGGGCGGATCTCACCCTCCTCCGGGTTCATCGTGCCGATAAGTATGAACGATGCCGGGTGTGACATTGATATTCCCTCCCTTTCAATGACATTCACCCCCATTGCAGCCGAATCAAGGAGAATGTCAGCGATATGATCATCAAGGAGGTTTATCTCGTCGACATAGAGTATTCCCCTGTTGACGTCCGCAAGTATTCCCGGTTCTATTACTTTTTTGCCTTCTTTTATCGCCTTTTCGATATCTATCGTTCCCGCGACCCTGTCCTCCGTGGCGCCGAGGGGGAGGTCGACGACCCTGACTTTTCTCCTGTATGATTCGGGTTTTTCAGGCTTCGAACGGCAGAAGTCGCACATCTCTTTAACATTATCAGGGTTGCAGTTGAAGGGGCAGTTCAAGGACACGGTGATTTCCGGCAGTACTTCTGCAAGGGCCCTGACTGCTGTCGATTTCGCTGTTCCTTTATCCCCTCTGATAAGAACTCCACCGATCTTTGGATTGACTGCGTTTAAAAGAAGAGCAGTTTTCATTTTTTCCTGTCCGACGATGGCTGTAAACGGGAGGATGTTTCGGCCTGGTGAAGATTCCATTAGTCTAATAGATGAGTCAGGTCTTGTAATAAATATTTAGATTATAATAATACGAAAAGTTATGATTTTGATTTTTGTGCTATTTTATGCGGTTTTTATTCATATTACGTAATCCGGGTACAGCTAAATACTCTTATGCCTGCTTCCTGAAATCTCCTTCAGCGTGAATACATCTATCGATCCGCCCTGGATGTCCCCCTGTGCCTCACCCCTCTTGTCTTCCATGTCTCCCTCGATATCAAGGTAGGCCTCTTTGAGCCTGTCTATCAGGTCGGGGTCTGCATCCCATAGATCTCTGGCATTCGCTTCCAGAAGCCGTCTTCCTATCTCTTCAAGCGCCCAGGGGTTCTTTTCTGAGAAGAATTTCCTGTTTTCCTCGTTAAGGACGAAGGTTTCCGCGATGCTGTCGAAGATCGAATCGTCGACCTCTCCTGTCGTTGCCTCCCACCCGTAGACATGGGTTATCCTCTTCGAGATGTCCTCCGCACCCTTGTAGCCGTGCTTTTTCATCCCGTCGATCCATTTCGGGTTGAGAAGCTTTGTCCTTACAACCCTTCTGATCTCGTCTGCAATGGTCCTGACCTCGACAGTGTCGCGGCTCCTTGTATCCCCGTAATATACGGGAATATTATGTTGGCTTACGGTTCGTGCCGCAATCGTGAGGCCTCCGTGAGCACCGAAATAGCAGCAGCATCCGAGGAGATCGTATTCGTCTGTCATTGCGACGTTGAAAGTGAGATTCACGGATTTCAGCTGGGCGGTCATGTTTTCTTTTGCCGGAGTCCCGAAGTTCTCTTTCCCGTAGGCGTAACTGTTCCATTCGAGGAATACGTCGGCGATATCACCTTCATCCTTCCACGCAGAGGCATAGATCGCAAGATTGACTCCGTTTCCGTATGTTCCGGGCCGGTTCCCGAATATTCTGTCGGACGAGTTGTTTTCAAGGGAATGCTTTCTCAGGTAGTTTGCTTCGGGAGGCTCGTCAAGTTCTGCAACTGCTTTTATCACCTCATCCAGGAATTCGATGCAGTTGAAGAAGTTGTCCCTCATTATGCCTCCGATTTTAACGGTAATATCGATCCTCGGCCTTTGGAGCTCTTCGAGTGGGATAATCCTGAAGGATTTCACCTTCCCGGCTTTCCATACCGGCTCTGCACCTATCAGTTTCAGCATCTGGGAGAAGACCTCGCCGTCTCCCCACATGATATCGGTCGATACCCAGTAAAATGCGATGTTCTCGGGATATTTGTCATTTTCACGGAGGTACTTGGCCAGGACTTCATCCGCAAGCCGATTCCCTATTCTCCATGCGGCCTTTGTCGGAACCTTGTTCGGGTCGAGCGAATAAAAGTTTCTGCCGGTGGGCATGATCTCGGGATTTCCGCGGGTGACAAGTCCTGAAGGACCGGGTTCGATGTATCTGCCGTCAAGTCCGTGCAGAAGGGCGCCTGTTTCGTCCGAGTCTTCTATTCTCCTGTTGATTTCCATGATCTGCGAGAATATTGCATCTGCGTTTTCGGCCTGCTCCTTTGGCAAATCCTTTTTCACCCGGGATTTTATTGTTTCCCAAGGATTGCCGCCGGAGATTACAGTGCTGATGATCTCTTTCGAAAAGATCTCTTCTTTCCTTAATTTTTCGATTTCCTGCTCACTGGAACCACTGCCTGATATCGTGGATACGAGGTCATTTAAGGCACCGTCGTACGAGAGGATCGAGTATATCATCTCAACCCGATCCTCCCCTTCCGGGTTCTTCCCGAATATGTGCATTCCCTTCGGGATTTTGGTCTCGTATGTCTCGGTTACAACCTTGTGTGCGGCCTCTATTATCTCGTCGAACCCTGCTTCGATGTACTTCAGGCCCTTGAGGTTTATCGAGTATGAAATCCCGGTCTCTTCAAGCAGGTCCTCTATGGTGTGCGTCAGTGCATGGGCCCGGGCTTTATCGGAGACGACTGCCCGTTTATATTCGGCGATCTGCTCCTCGAGCTCTTTTAAATTCCCGTATAGTTCGGATGTCGTCATAACGGTCTGCATATGATCGATTATTGTAGCATACGAACGCCTCTTTGCAGTCGTTCCTTCGGGAGGATTGTCCGAGTTGTATATGTACAGGTGCGGCATGTTCCCTATGGCGATGTCAGGGTAACAGGAGTCCGAAAGACCGACGCCTTTTCCGGGCAGGAACTCGAGGTTGCCGTGGGTTCCGACATGAACGATCGCGTCTGCTCCGAACGTTTCATCAAGATAATGATATGTCGCAAGGTACTGGTGCGTCGGCGGGGTGTTTGCGTCATGTAGTATTTTACAGGCCTTGCCGTCGCATCTCGGGCCCGAACATCCTCTCTTCGGCTGAACGCAGACGATGACGTTTCCGAAGGAGACTCCTGTCACGACAATATCTCCTTTGTAGAGCATTGCCGGGGGAACACCGTCGATCTCTTCTCCCGGCGGATTTCCCCAGCATTCGGAGACCTCCTTTTGGACCTTTTCAGGAAGAGTCGAGAACCACTCCCTGTAGTCGTTGGCTTTTACGATATGAAGAGCGCCGCCTTTTTGCACGATCTCTTCAACTGACGTCCACCGGAACTCGGAAACCGCCTTTCTGGACATGATCTCGTTTATGAGCGCCTCTCCCGATTCGGGTGGTTCGACATTATATCCCGCATTCTTCATTTCTTTCAGAATGCCGGAGAGACTCTCAAGGGTGTCGAGATTTGCACCCGAACCGACCGTTCCCTCGACGGATGCACAGGGTTTGTTGTGAAGTATGAATACAATCTTTTTTTCTGAATTATTCTTCTTCGAGAGCCTGATCCATCTTTCAATCCTTTTTGCGATCTTATCGATCCTCTCTTCGTTGGGGACGTGCAGGCTTGTCTCGACACCCGAAACGGATTCCTTTTCTGCAAAAGAGAACGGGATCATCTCTGTCAGGCCCTGGAATTCGGGGAGGGCGACGGTCCATCCTGTTTCAGATCCGGTCATCCCGAATTCCGATCTTCTCCATTCTTCAACGGAGTCATGGTACATTGTAAGAGGATGGAAGACGGGAATTCCAATCTTCTTAAGGTGTCCGATATATGATTCACGGTCTCTGCTCTGGACGAACGACCTGAGATCAACAAGTGCGTCGAGTTTTTCAGGCATGTACTTCCTGATGCATTCCTCGCTTGAAAGTGTCCCGAGTTCGTCGTCGCCGTTTGAGAAGCAGAAGACGCAGATTGCGTTTGCAAACTGCTCTATTCTCCGTATGAAACTGTTAATCGCTCTTAAATCTCCGCATATCCACTGTATCCTCGGAAACAGGATGCCTACGTTATATTCGGATATGACTCCCCTGTAGTCGAAGTATTGTCCGGCGCTGTCGAGGACGAAAGGGATGTCAGGGTGGTAGATCCCCTCCCACCTCGTAGGCATGGGTTCGGCATAATGATAATCGAGGTTGAGGATCTTCGATGCACAGAACGCAAGCATGTTGTAGATATTCTCAAGTCCGCCGTAGAGGAAATATGCACTGACAGCGGAGACGATCTCTAGGGGAACGGTGGATGCCGACCAGAACATATCCGAAAAACCGTATGATACAACCGGAAGCTCCTCGGGGAATCCTTCTATTATATCATCCCAGTATGAATCGTGCGACGGGTGGATAAGAACGAAATCGGAGTCCATAAATGAACTGATGCATTCCGAAACCAGTTCGCTGTTCTCTTTTAAATCGTAGACGTTCCAGTCGGATACTTCGAACCCGATCCTTTTTGCCGCATGCCTGATAACCGATATTTCGCTTCCCCATGAAACCACGGTAAATTTAACCATATTTTTATCTCCGTTATTTTTCCGCCGGCCGCAGCGGGATTATATATGGCCGCTCGTTTTCCCTGTTGACGGACGCTTCTACTTCGTAAACGCTTCTTATGGTATCCCCTGTCAGGATTTCTTCAGGGCGGCCGCGGCTGTGGATCTTTCCTTTTTTCAGCATGACCATCTGGTCGCAGTAACCGGCGGCAAGGTTCAGGTCGTGCAGTGAGACGATAACGGCAGTGTTCTTTTCTTTCGTAAGAAACCGCATATTCTCCATGACTTCCATCTGGTGCTTTATATCCAGGCTGCTTGTCGGCTCGTCCATGAGGACGACCGGAGTTTCCTGTACAATCGCACGGGCGATCATTACACGCTGCCTCTCTCCCCCGGAAAGCTCTTTCGTCTTCCTGAATGCAAAATCCTCGATTCCAAGGAGTTTCATCGCTGAATAGACTTTCTCCTCGTCCTCCGGCCTGATATTCCAGTTGAGGTACGGCCGCCTTCCCATCAGGATAGTCTCGTAGACATAGGACGAGAGTCCTTCCGGGACACTCTGTGGAACATATGCGATCTTTTTCGCAATATCTATCCTGTCGAGTGTCTTCGAATCTGTTCCGAAGATCTCGACGGTCCCTTCCGGGTTCAGTATGCCGTCGATGCATTTGATGAGGGTAGTCTTCCCGCACCCGTTCGGGCCGACGAGACCAAGGATTTTTCCTTCTTCCGCTTCGAAAGAGATCCCTGAAAAGACTTCCTTCTGCCCGTATGAGAAGGAGAGATCATCTACTTTTACTGCTACCATCCCGTATCATCCCTCCTAAGGAAAAGGTACAGGAAGAACGGAACCCCAAGGAATGCTGTCATTATTCCTACCGGAATTACGGCGGGATAGATTATCGCCCGGCTCAGGCAGTCCGCACCGAGCAGAATCGCAGCTCCCATCAGCCCCGATGCAGGGATCAGTATCCTGTTGTCGCTGCCGGTGACCATCCTCGCGATGTGGGGGGCGACGAGCCCTATGAACCCTATGGTCCCCGTGAACGATATGATGACCGCGGTTATGAGGGATGCCGTGAACATGAAGATCGTCATCTCGCGTTCGACAGGCACACCAACCGATTTTGCGATCTCAGATCCCTCGGAGAGGGCGTTTAAATCCCATGCTTTCACCAGCAGATATGGGACTATGATCAGTAGGACGAGACAAACGATTCCGAGTTTGAGCCATGTCGTATCGTCGAGCGATCCGAACATCCAGTAGACTACCGAGGCTGCCTGGTCGGACGATCCGAAGTACTGCAGTAGCGAGGTTATCGCTGAAAACAGGTACATCAGTGCGATTCCGGCGAGTATCATCGACGAAGAAGACAGCCCTTTGTGCCTGGCCATAAGGTAGATCCCGAATGCGGCGAGCATCGAGAATATAAAGGCGAGGAGCATTATCGTGATGCTTCCTGAAAGGAGTGCGAATCCTCCGAACAGTATTATGGCGACAGATGCACCGCATGATGCTGCCGACGATATTCCGAGAGTGAACGGGCTTGCAAGTGGATTTCTCAATATTCCCTGCATTATCGTTCCTGCAATTGCAAGCCCGAATCCTGCGGCGATTGCGAACAGGACCCTGTGAAGCCTTATGTCCCAGACTACTATCTCCGTCATGGACTGTGAACCGTGCCCAGCTCCAAGGAAGAACTGGCTTAGTCGTTCTGAGAGTCCGGAGAAGAGGGCCTGGTAGGATTGAACAATTGAGATCTCGGCGGTGCCGAGAGTTATTCCTATGCCTGTTAATAGTATCAAAAGAATGATAATGCCAATGAAGAAGGCCTGCTTCTTAGCCCTGATCTTTTGGCATTGTGCCCTGAATTCGTTAGAGTCGATTGCCATCCATAATCTACCGCAGATGATCTATTGATTTCCACTCCAGACGAATACTCCGTTATTATTTACGTCAAAGTCCAGGTGCTGGAACTCAGAGATATATTCCTGGTGGACGGCGGTTGGGTCCACGTCCTTCAGTTCCTCGGGGTACATCCATTTGGCGAGGTATAAAGTACCTATTACGTATTCAGGTCCTCCGAAGATGTCGTTGCTCAGGATATATACATGTTCGTCCTTTACTGCATTGAGGTTCTGCCATCCTGCACGGTTTGTTAACATCTCGTAGACTTCCTGTGCTTTTTCAGTGTTGTTATCCTCATATCCTCCGAATGCAAGCTCCCCCGAGCCGATGAGCTTGACGATTACATCAGGGTTTTTGACAAGTATCTCTTCGGGGTTTACAATCGGGTATTCGGGTGTGGCATCTTCGAAGATGCTGACTCCGCCCGCGAGGTTTATCTTCTCGTTGTATCCCGAGCCGTTTGCAGCACTCTTGTAGTCGTCCCAGCTTTCGAAGTAGACCCTTGTTCTTTCATCCTTCGGGATATTTTCATATGCAGAATCGATGGCATTCATCTGCTCATTGTAGAAACCGGTAAGTTTTTCAGCTTCATCTTCTTTGTCGATTACTGCGCCGAGAAGTTTTGTCTCATTGATGTATGTCGAAGGATAATACATGTCGAACCTGAACACCTTGATCGAAGGGTTCATTGACTGGATCTTTTCCTGTATTTCGTCGGCTGTCTCCTCCATGAAGTCGGCATAGAGGAAGACTGCATCGGGTGACAGCGAAATTATTTTTTCGTAGTCGGGCGACCAGACTGAGCCTATGTTCTCCTTGTCGGAGTATTCGGGGAAGAAGACCTCGTCTGCAAGCGTGTATTTCCCGACCCCGGATACCATATCTTCGTCGAGTCCTAGAGACCTCATAGTCTCAAGGGTTTCGCTGTTCATTACGGCGATATTTCTTAAGGGCCTGTAAAGGGTGATCTCCTGGCCTTTTGTATCGGTAACGGTCTTCGGTTTCCCGTCCCAGTTTGCATAGATATATGCGGCGTCCGCGAGATCCTGGTCGTAAGCGGCGTTGTCGTTTCCGTTGATGTACTTCTCCGTAAGGTAAGAAAGGATCTCCGGCACAAGTTCGTCTTCCGTGATCTCCATATCGCCATTCTTATCCAGCGGAAGACCCTCGGAATTTTCCTGCGTAGCTGCATATACGGGAATTGTAAACAGGAATGCAGCCGAAAGCATCAGAATAAGGACAAATGCCGCTTTCTTTTGTGTAGACTTCATTTTAGTTCTCCTCCCCGGATGTTTTTTTGCCGGAAGTTTTCACGACAAGTCCTGCTATGCCCGCAGAGAGTAGTGCGAATATGCCCGAACACCCGAAAGGTGCTTCTTTTGCAGAAGTTGAGGAAGGAATTTGCTCTTCTTCCGATTCTTTAACCGAGAGCTCCTCTCCACCGTGCGTGCCGGTCGAGATATCATCCCAGGATGAAAGGATCTCGCCTGTTGCAAGGTTGGGGCAGATAACATCGATGTAGATCCCGGTCTCACCCGTGAGGGTTGCGATGAACGTTTCATCATCGCTCCCGTAGTTTTCAGCAGGGATGTTCGTATCTACGATCTCGAAGGTTCCGGGAAACTCTATGCTCAGGCCTCCTGCGGTAATGTTTGAGATCGAAATCGATATTCTGTATTCGTCGGGATCTCCTGTAGGAGTAATAGTATAAGTCGCCCCCTGGAGATTATCTGCGGCTGCCGCGTGAGCGGATAACGCCGCCAGAAGCATTATGGCAATCAGGAACTTGTATTTCATGGATATCCAATCCCTTAGTTGTTAGGATCTAATTATCTTTATTAATTTTATTTAGTATTATTTTGTTCATTTTGGTAATTCTATCGTATGAAAAAAATTTATTTTTTTATTACTCAATTACTAATTCATCTGGGAGGTCATAAAGACCTGAGAAATTAAGGGCGGTGCAATTTTATTTCGATAAGATCTATCTGTCTGATTACTACAAAATCCCGGGCGTTTATTTAAGTAATATTATTTGATTGAAAAAGGTTTTTTATTTTTCAGGTTTTGGTCAATTCCCGCCGATCTTCTCTGTTATTTCAAAAATTCCAGGATAATCACCGGGAAGCTCTTTTCCTTCCAGCCCCGATACCAGGAGTGAGGGATCATTGGAAAATTCTGCTATTATCGCTTCTTTGTTGTCTATACTGTTCCTTAGATATGACGATGTCTCCTGATCGATCTTGTTCAATATATAATATACCGGAACGTCGATCTTTTCAGCCATTCTTGCGACCTCTTTTGAAAGATGCAGGGATTCGTAGGACGGATCTATGATCATCAGGATTGCGTCGCACATCTGGTCGATGCCCCTGCCGAAATGCTCTATCCCCGCTTCGGTGTCGACAATAACGATATCTTTGTCCGAAAGCTTAAGTTCGGAGATAAAACGCTTCGACAGTATCCCCATCGGGCATGCGCATCCTTCTCCGGCTTCGTGAATCTTTCCGATTGCAACGAGTCCGATCGAATCTTTTTGGGAGATATAGTCTTTGGGAATATCATCAAACGTCCAGTTCAATTTAGGTGGCTCTCCACCTTCTCTCGCCTTTCTGAATCCCTCCATCATGCCCTTTTTTCCGCCGAAGTATCCCATCAGATCTTTGGGGGATTCCATCCCGAGTATTCTGTTGAGGCTGGCATTCGATTCGTCGGTGTCCACCACAAGTACCCTGTGGCCGTTTTCACTGTAATACCTGGCAAGAAGGGTGGTGATTGTACTCTTGCCTGAGCCTCCTTTTCCGCATATTATTGCTTTCATGGTAATTCCTTTTAGTATTACTTAGTTTGAAATTCGTAATATTTAATTTGCGCGTTTTGATCCTATATTTCTAACTGCCATAAAATGCATCGTCCTGTAAATAAATGAAAATTATAACCAAAATGAATAAAAGTAATCATTTAACCTCTACTTTTATTTAATTATGACAATTTCAAATAATAATGTTTATACTGTGTAACAATTAATAAAAAATTATAATTATGTCTTACTCGAAGGGGGGTAAGTTGTACTTTATGTACCGGCTGGTCTGGCATTTTTATTCACAAATTTAATTGAGGTGAGAATTTGGCAATGCGATTTAAATTGAGAAACGAGGATGGTGTATCTCCGGTCGTCGGCGTCATGCTGATGCTGGTCGTTACTATCATCATCGCTGCTGTCGTGAGCGGTTTTGCAGGGGGAATCATGGGTTCGAACAACCAGAAAACACCCATGCTCTCGATGGATGCAGAGATCACAAACACCGGCTATGCTGCCGGCAGTGGATTTAAAGCGACCGTTACTTCGGTCAGCGAACCGATTGCAACAAACAATCTGAAGATTACTACATCATGGTCAACTACGAACAAAACCGAAGAGTCGTATGGCGATCCTGTGATGGGAGGGGCCACAGTTATTGGTCAGGAAATTAATTACTATCAATACTCAAAATCAACGGGTATAACAACCACTAAAATTTTGCTTCCACCTTATGGATTTGGTGCAGGTGTCGAAAATTCAACACTTTTTGAGCCGTATAATGACGAGCAGTCATTTGGGGTTTTTACCTTCCAACAGGGAACAGGACTTATAGCGAACCCTAGTGGTTCAGATGATTCTCTTGGCTATGGTTATGGTATCAACAACTTAAGGTATAGTTATACCAAAGGTTCCGATGGTGAAACGGGTACGACTGGTATAACACCCACTATTGGAGAGGCAGGGATGACAGGGAAATTAGATCCTATGCAGGCGATGCTTGGCGAAGGCTGGGAGTACCTGCGTGCAGGGGATGTCGTTCAGATAAGTGTCGTTTATGTCCCGACCGGCAAAGTAATCCTTTCAAAGAATATTGCGGTGGGTGAGTGAAAATGATTAAAGAATTTTATGAAGAAGCCGTATCCCCTGTAGTCGGCGTCATGCTGATGCTGGTCGTAACCATAATCATCGCGGCTGTAGTCAGCGGTTTTGCGGGCGGAATGATAGACTCGCAGGGTGTCGCTCCGCAGGCGACCATAAAAGGAAGTTTCAGTTTAACTGACGGTCTGGCAATTCGCCATACCGGTGGAGATCCCCTTCCTATGCATGACCTGAACATTATTATGTGGGACGGTCCTACATTCGGAGAGGACGTGGAGATCATCTCTAAGCAGGTCGTGAACATGTCTCTGTTTAGAAATGCGGAAGATGAGCAGATCTATTATGAAAATAATGGAACATATACCGTGAATTCATTCAAGGCAGGAGAATCGATATACATCAAAGTTGATAACTGTACTCCTGAACTACTCCAGCCTGACATTATGCCGTCAGATTATGAGCATGATGATGGTAAGTTTTATACTACCGTTGATAGTCCGGATCCTGATGAGGATGCACTTCGCTGGAGTATGTGTCTTTTCAACAACGATAACATTGGGAACGTGTTCTATATTTCACTTAGCGATGATTCGGGAAATTCAATCGCCCAGACATCGGTTGTGGTTACGGCATGAGGAGAGAAGTGAGGAATAATTACGAGTATTGTGGTGAATGAAATGATAAGGAAATCAAATGAAAATGCGGTCTCCCCGGTCGTCGGGGTCATGCTGCTACTCATAGTGACCATAATTATTGCTGCTGTTGTCAGTGGTTTTTCCGGCGGCCTTATCGACAGTACAGGTAAAGCCCCTGAACTGACGATGGACGTTCATATAAAGAACAATGGCTACTGGTCCGGAAGTGAGTTCTCAGCGAGAGTAACCGGTGTAGACAAGGGAATTCCTACTTCCGACCTCAAAATTGTAACCTCGTGGAATCACGAGGATTCTGACGGCAGGTTCTCCGGCGGGGCAACAATCATGCCAAAAGTGCCGAATGTGTATCTTATAATGTCAACCTCTGTTGGTGACAGTAATATGGATGCCCACTTTTACAATGCACCTTATGGATATGGTATAGGTGTCGGCGATGCAGAAGGATCTGCAGGTACAGGAAGTGTTCAGGGGGGTTCTCCAGATAAACATTACGGGAACTATTCTCTGACTGTCGGAACTGTCATGTGGGCGGAGCCCTTCGGTGCCAGCGCAAATCCTGTGGCTGGTGCCTATACTGGAAAATCATATGACAATGTTGGATACGGTATCACGGACAGTGACGGCAATGGCGGTCGCTGGGAATATCTGTATAGTAACGAAACTGGCATTTCTGGTAGTAAAGAGAGTGAGGGTGAATACCTGACTGGTGAAGTAGAACTCGTATTTAATCCCCCGGGAGACGGGTTTAAAGGTGAAATAGAAACGGTCACTCCTGGTACTTATCATGATCTTTCCAATTACGATGCAATGCAAGCCGTCCTTGGCAAGGACTGGGAGCAGCTTCGTGCCGGAGATATCGTTACGGTAAGCGTCGTTCATATCCCGACAGGCAAGACCATCTGGGAAGATGACGTTGTGGTGGAGGGATGAAAAAGATGTTAATTTTACGAAATGATGAAAACGGAGTTTCGCCTGTTATCGGCGTCATGCTGATGCTGGTCGTTACGATCATCATCGCGGCTGTCGTAAGCGGTTTTGCGGGCGGAATGATGCAGACAAAGGAGCCTGCTCCGCAGGCATCGATATCCGCATCGTACAGCCAGTATTATGGCCTGACTATGACCCATTCTGCAGGTGATTCTATTGAAACAAGGGATGTTCGTCTATACATACGTCCTTCTGATGAATTCGGGCGCGGCCAGGACCTTTACGGCGAACTTTTGATCAACCAGGCATGTATTACCGATGCATATGGCAACCGTTGGTTAAATGCAAATGATGGTACATACGAGGTAATGTCCTGGCGCCCCGGAGAGACCATGTATATCGTTGGTGGTGAGGATCTTCAAAATAGTGGAATATTAGATAAACCGCAAGACTGGCCTCCATGCTATTATTCGGGTCTGCAGGGAGGTGCAGCCGGAGGTAATGTTGACAATTATTGTTATTTAGATAGCATAAACAACCAGATCAACATCGGGAAAACAATTACACTTGAAGTCGTGCAGAGCGACGGTCAGGTTATTGCGTCTGCCGATATGTCGGTAGAACCATAAACTAAAATTTAATTTCTCCGGAAAGGAGAATCAGAGGCAGGATGGTATCTGCCATCTTCCTTTCCTTTTTTTAATCAATTATGAGGACTGATAAAATGAGCCAAAATGATGACAATATAAAATACTGGAGCGATTGCTGGAAGGCGACGACTTCGGCAGTGCAGACGGAACAGGATGAGGACAAAGTAGCTGAAAGGTGGAACCAGAGATGGGAGAAACGCCCGAAGAGGCCGGAAGGCAGCGGCCCCGGCGAAGAGATGATGAGGAGATCCTCCCTTGAAACGATCGGCTTTCTTGAAGAGAACGGCTTTAAAATTAAAGGTTCGAAGATCCTCGATATCGGGTGCGGCCCCGGTGTTCTTTCGATTCCTCTCGCAAGACTCGGTGCCGAAGTTACATCGCTCGACATCTCGTCGACATCGCTTGAAAGAGTGGCGGAAGCGGCGGAGAAAGAATCCCTGGACGTTGAAACTATGGTGTGCTCCTGGTGGTCGGCGGATATAGACAAACTCGGCCTTAGGAACAAATACGATCTCGTAATCGCATCGAGGACTCCGTCAATTAACGATGCTGAGACCCTTGAGAGGATGATGGCATGCTCGAAGAACCTCTGCTATTATTCCAGTTTCCTCAACGTAGGTGAGAACAGGGAGCATATGGAGATCATGAAACTTCTTTCCGGCGAAGAGAAAGAACCAGAAGGAATGATGCGCAATCGCCATCACCAGGCGTATACCATGTTCTTCCCGTTTATGTACCTTTATTTCGCAGGCTATCGGCCCGTTGTAAAGATCAATCAAAAAGAGCGGGAAAAAGAAGTAAAATGGGAAGATGCCGCCGAAAAGGCGATGCGTTTCTTCGGACACGGCCATGATCTCGACGATGAAACAAAAGATAAGGTCAGGAATTACTACCGGGATGCATCTAAAGAAGGGATGTACCGCAAAAGCCCCTCAGGTTGTCACGGTATGATGATATGGGATGTAAACGGGAGATTATAACAGTTACCTTTTTTTTTATAATCAAAATCCGAATTCTTCAAAGATTTTTATCAATGATTTTTTGTAAAGTTCCGAATTTGATTATCCTGCGATTATACTCCTTTTTGAGTAGTGGTTGAAGCCTGAAAACCAGTAATCTGAGCTTATTCCAGCTGCTTTTGCAGGATTTTAGGGATCAATGTTTCAAAATCGCCCTGGAAACAGATTTTTTAGGGATTAAAACCCAAACTGCGTCGATATAACGGTACGTCATCGCCCTTTTTGTACGATTTTTATATCGATGGAAGAGGAGATCGTGGAATACGTGGCTTCTGTGTTGATTATCTAAACTTCAATTTGTGCGTATTTTTTTGTTATTCATGTTTTAATTTACAATTTAGTAATCCCCGAAAAAGTCGTACTCCTAAATTCTTTCACTGATAATTAGTTTTTGCGTGAAAATTTCATTGCCAAAAATGAAAAAGGGGGATTATTTTATTTGCTTATTATCCTCATACGAATGTCAAAAAAATTACATAAAATCCTATGAATGCCAGAATTATACCGAGAATTACCTTCATCTCCCTCCTGTGTTTTTCGCGGAATTCGTCTACGGCAGCCGGTGACAGTCCGGAATATACAAGTGCGACAATAACAACAAGCGGAAGAACGAACATCAGGTTATACAGTACGAGATAGGGCATACCCTCCCGGAATGTCATCTCCGAGGACAGGAGACTCAGAACTGCAAGGTAGATCCCTCCCGTGCATGGAAGTTCGAAGACCCCTACAAGGACACCGAGTAAAAACGCAGCCGGAACAGATGCTTTTTTGATGATATTTCCGATAAATTCCTTTGATGATACGGGAATACGGAGTTTCACAGGAGTATCTTCGGCAATGCCTTCATTAATGCTGAGAATACCTGCAGTTACGGCAACAACACCGGCAATGATTGAAAAGACAAGTGAGGACCCTGTGAAGGAAACGATGCTCATGATTCCCAAACCGGCTAAGATATAGAATATGAATACTGCCGATATATATGAAAATCCGATTGCGAGGATCTTTTTCTTCGAACCTGCAGCCATGAGGGAGACCAGCAGGAACACAAGTACGGCAAAAGCGCACGGATTGATGCCGTCCAGGAGGCCGGCAGTCAGGACAAGGTACGGATTTAATTTTAATTCCGGATGTTCGGAATATGATCCCGGATGACTGTGTTCGACAGGTTCGGTGTACCATCTCTTTTCATATTCCGCATCGGGTATGGAGCGGTTTTCAACGCTCTTAAAAATATCTTCGATATTTGAATTGATCGCATCAAAACCCTCGATTACAATGGTGTCTCCCGTATATATTGCAGGGTATGAAGGAAAGGTGATATTATGATGCTCGGCAAAATCGTATAAAGCTGTCAGGTTTTCGTCCGAAAGTTCAATATTATAATATGATACGCTGATGTTTGGGTGGTTTCCGGCAGTCTCTTCAATAACGGGCAGCGCCTTCAGGCATCCGCTGCAGTGAGTGCTGTAAAAAATGTAAACCGTCGTATTTGAATATGAAAAGTCGTGAGCAGTATTTTCTGCGGAAAAATTTACGGCACTGTTCCCGTTTGTAGAGCCGTAACCTGCATATGCCGGGCAGACGAGAATAAGCAGAAGAAATATGCTGCAGAAAACTACTGTCTGTTTGCTGTTTAATGTACCTTTCATCCGGATCAGGATTCACAAATTGTTTAATGTAATATTTGGTACACAAATAGAAAAAAGTAATACTCCTGCTCTCAGGTGAGATCTTTCCCTTTTCATAATAATGCCCGACTAATGTCTAATCTCCTGGTTTAATATGACCTTAATCGGGCCTTATCTGAATGAATTTCGATTTTCTGTATTTATTATACAGTTATATTTGGTTATATAATTCGATAAAAAAGATCTGCAGATCAATTTAGTAATACTTTTAATGCTGCGTGTAATAATTATTATTTTGTTTTGTTGTTGCGAATATGACTGTTCTGCAAAATCTTTATGCAAGAAGGCGGATTCTGAATTCTCGTTTTTTTGCTGCAACTGCATGTTCCGATGATTAAACGGAGGAAATATGAGGACTGGTATTTTGAAATTAGTTTCAGGCATATTGCTGTTGTGCCTGCTGATTGTTCCGGCGATGGCCGATACTGCGGATGATTTCATGTTCAAAGAGCTTGGAGAGCGTGCTGCACTCCTTGCCATGGATGAGCTTGGATTCGGATACGGCGACCCTGATGTCTTGGTCTTGACAAACGCCGGCCGTGCTGTTGTGGATGGTCAGCCGACGAATAAGGTACTATCGGGGATCACAAATATATCCGGCCTTTCAAACGGAGATGGAAACCTCTATACAATAAACCGGGCCGACTGGAAAGCGCTCTGGATCTATTTCTATGACCGGGATACCGGAATGGGGCTCTATCTGGTTCCTGCAGACAGGTATTATACCATGACAAAGGGTGAGATCATCAGTCTTCCGCTTGAGAATACCTTCTCGACCGCAGATCTCATAACAGGTGATATTTATATGATGCTTGAAGACACCGATGCGGGCAATGCAACGCAGGAGGCACTTGGCGGGAATGCATTCTCGCTTCTTTCCATTTCGAATTCGTGGGCATACGGTGCACCGTATGATCTCATGACCGTCGCGTCGCTTCATAACCATTTGTGCCCCGGAGTTCTCGGCGGATATATCCCTGCGAAATATGTCGAGGAAAAACTTCCTGCTGAAGAATCTGATTCATATACGGCAGTATTCACATCAGCCTCATGCAAACTCGATGCATTCCCGATAATGTGGGACATGACGCCGGGAAAGCAGAACCTGGCAATTGTGTCCGATGGTTTTACTGAGGATTCACAGGCCGCATTCACTGAAAAATATAATGCAACGCCGGCAGGTGTATTCGTCAGGTGGAACAGCGGAGAAAAATCGGGTGATGGAATCGTAATTGCTTCTCTTCCGTCGACTTCACCTGCATATGAAGGCCCTTCGTGGGGTACAAAGGTCTATGGATCCGTTGAGAAGGTAAAATGTCTTGGCGATCTCGACAGCATCTATACCACGATCTACGAGTTCAAGGTTGACAGTGATGAGCTTTCCGAACTTAAAAATCCTGAAAACAACCCCTATGAAGTCATAGGGATGATTTAAACAACTACATTTATTTTTAAAGGTGTTAATATGGACAAAAACGATAATTTGGATAATTGGATCAAATGCTGGAAAGAATCGGCACGCAATGCCCAGATTCCTTTTGATGAAAGCAGAACGGCTGAAATGTGGAATAAGAGGTCCGATACATTCGGTATGGATCGCAAAAGCGGCCGTATGCACAAGAGAACGGAAAATATCTTTGCCATGTTGAAAGAAGCCGGATTTAATCCCGAGGGGGCAAAAGTCCTTGACATCGGGTGCGGACCCGGAACACTTGCAATTCCCCTTGCAAAGGCTGGAGCGGAAGTGACGGCGATTGACATTGCATCTGGTATGCTTGACAGGCTCAGGGCAACGGCAAAAGAGGAGAACCTTAACATTGATGCAAGGGAGCTTTCCTGGTGGACTGCGGATATTGATGACCTGGGATTCAGAAAACAGTTTGATCTCGTACTTGCGTCGATGACGCCAAGTATCAACGGTGTCGAAAGTTTTGAGAAGATGATATCCTGTTCGAAGGGTCTTTGCTATTACAGTAACTTTGTCCGGAGAGGACAGAATCCTGCACATGAGGAGATCAGAAAACTCCTTGAACCGAAGGACGGAGCAAAAAGAGCAGAGGACCGTCCCGATCATCCCCCGCACGGTCATTCGCATGGACCGGGGAACGGATTATTCTTCCCTTTCATGTACCTCTATCTTAACGGGTACTGCCCTGATGTTAAAATCGTCAATTCAGAGCATATGATGGAGAAAGGTCCTGAAGATGCAGCTGAAAGAACCATTGATATGATGAGCCGCGACAGAACCCTTGATGAAGAAACACAGGCAATTATCCGGAACTACTACAAAACTGCCTCTGAAAACGGAACCTACAGCCCAAGTTCATCTACATACACCGGTATGATGGTCTGGAAAATTTAGGCGGGCTATCAACCCTCTTTTTTAATTTTGCTCATGTAAGGAATGTCCGAGGGAATATAATTTGGTCTCTTTTATGTGTAATCATTTCATATGTCTGTACACTTTGTTATCTGTAAGTCAAATGATCACACTTTTTATTTAAACTATTTAATATTGTAAGACTATGTTCTTGAAAGGAATTTTACCTGTGATGATAATTCTGCTCTTTACAGCCGCAATTCTCGTATCAGGCTGTTCTGAAAGTACTGCATATGTTTATAGCGGCGATGAAGAATCATCCGTAACGATAACCGACAGCTACGGCCGTGAAGTTACGATACCGTCCGATATCGACAGCATCGTATGCTCATCGGGAGGTACATGCACCCGGTATATCACATATATGGAATCGTCTGATCTTTTTATTGGTATTGAAAGCGGCGAAGAGGAGAACGAAACAAACAGGCCGTATGTACTTGTGAATCCTCAGTTTGCGGATCTTCCTGTCGCCAGCACCAAGAGTGACGGGGCGAACCTCGAACAGATAATGGTCCTGGACCCGGACGTGATATTCACGGCCGGAACTACAGTGACAAATGAGTCTGGTGAAACGGCCTCGCCTGCTGATATAATGCAGTCGAAGACAGGTATTCCCGTAGTTGCATTCTCGTCGGGATCATTCAGCGATGATGAAAGCCTGGAAAAGATGTTTGCCGGATTCCGGATTATCGGCGAGGCTCTCGGAAAGGAGGAACGTGCTGAAGAACTGATCCGATATATCGAAGATTCAAAAGCCGACCTGATAGAGCGGACCGCAGATATTCCCGAATCCGAAATAAAAACTGCATTTATCGGAGGCCTTTCACACAGCGGAGCTCATGGTCTGATGTCCACAAGTTCACAGTATGTTCCCTTTGAATGGTGCAACGTTGCGAATATCGCTGCTACAGATTCCGACATATCCAGTTCCGACTTTTCGAAAGAGTCGTTGATATACGCAGACCCGGATTACATCTTCATTGACGCCGGAACATTGAATGTAGAGGATGAGATCGGGGGATTTGAAGATATAAAAAGTACGGTCTTCTCTGATCTAAAGGCAGTGAAAAGCGGGGATGTATATGCAACTCTTCCATATAACAGTCGGGCAACAAATTATGCCACCGTCCTTGCTGATGCATATTATATCGGAAAGACCGTCTATCCTGAGAAATTCGGGGACATAGATGCAGAAGAGAAGGCCGATGAGATCTATACGATGTTTGTCGGAGAGCCTGTTTTCGACAGGCTAAATGAAATCTGTAATAATCAGGGCTTTAAAAAAGTGAACCTTGAATAAATATTTTCATCTTTTCTCTTTTAGAAGGAAAATTCGGAATGCTTTTGAATTCTCTTCCTCCGTTGTAAGTTTAATAGTTTACATGGGGATTATTATTTCTGATCAAAATGATCACACTTTTTATTGAAAGTATCGAATATTATCATATTATGATCTGGAAAGGAGTATTCCAGGGGGCAATTATTCTGCTTTTTGCAGCTGCAATTCTCGTATCCGGTTGTTCGGAGAGTACTGCATATGTTTATAGTGGCGATGAAGAATCATCCGTAGTGATAACCGACAACTACGGGCGTGAAGTTACTGTCCCTTCTGAAATCGGCAGCATAGTATGCTCATCAGGAGGAACCTGTACAAGATACATTACATATTTGGAGTCTTCAAACCTGCTTGCCGGTATTGAAAGCGGCGAAGAGGAAACTGAAACCAGCAGGCCTTATACCCTTGTGAATCCGCAGTTTGCAGATCTTCCGATCGTCAGCACCAGGGGCGACGGGGCGAACCTTGAACAGGTTATGCTCGTAAATCCACAGGTCGTTTTCATGGCAGGAACAACGGTAACCAACGAGTCCGGCGAAACTGCTTCTCCTGCGGACGTCATGCAGACTAAGACGGGTATTCCCGTAATTGCATTCTCATCGGGATCATTCAACGATGATGAAAGCCTGGAAGAGATGTTTGCGGGATTCAGGCTTTTGGGAGAGGCTCTAGGGAAAGAAGAACGTGCTGAGGAACTAATTGCATATATTGAAGATTCGAAAGCCGACCTGATGCAACGGACTGCAGACATTCCCGACTCAGAACAAAAGACTGCATATATCGGGGGTTTATCAGCAGGAGGAGCACACGGTCTGATGTCAACAAGTTCACGGTATGTTCCGTTCTCATGGTGTAATATTGTGAATGTCGCGGCCAATGATGCGGATATCTACAGTACTGATTTCTCGAAAGAATCATTGATCTATGCAGATCCCGATTATATCTTCATAGATGCGGGAACACTTCGCGTAGAGGATGAGATCGGTGGATTCGATGACATAAAAAGCCAGATTTTCTCCGAACTAAAGGCTGTGAAAAACGGGGATGTTTACTCGACTCTGACCTATAACTACCGTGCCACAAATTATGCCACAGTCCTTGCCGATGCTTATTATGTGGGAAAAACGGTTTATCCTGAAAGGTTTGAGGATATAGATCCAAAAGAGAAAGCCGACGAGATCTATACGATGTTTGTCGGTGAGGCGGTCTTTGACAGGCTTAATACGATATCCAACAACCAGGGGTTCGAAAAGATTCCTCTTGAGTAGACCCTTTTGCTTATCCTGAAAACAGGGTATTCAACCTAATTTTCTATTTATTCCGATTGAATGAAAATGAACTGGAATTAGTTCATGCCATGATGCTGGTTATTTTTCCGTCTTGAGTAGTATGATATTTATCAACTGTTTATAATTATTAAATCAAGTTGTAAATTGGAAAAGCATTTAGTAATACTTTTATTAACTAATGTATTATTATTGAAAGGGCTTATTGGATATTTTCATCAGCTCCGCACATGCGATTCAGTTCTGTGAATGCCCGCTGGCATCCGGTTCGAATCGGTTTTAAATGAGATGATTGTTATGAAAGAGGATTGGTTTAAAGCAATATTCTGTCTGGTTGTAGCAGTTGTGCTATGTACACAGATAGTGGCAGCATCGCCTGATGCAGATCAAATGGAGGCTCTGGGGGAATATGCAGCCACAATTGCAATGGATGAACTTGGATTTGATTACGGCAGCCCGGACGTTGTTGTCCTGACGGATGCCGGCCGTGTTCTGGTGGACGGTCAGACCACAGAAAAGATCATATCCGGGATTACCAAAGTATCGGGACTGCAAAACAGTGACAACACGCTGTTCCAGATTAACCGTGCAGAATGGAATGACCTCTGGTTCTATTTTTACGATAAAGACACAGGAAAAGGTCTCTATCTTGTGCCGAAAGAGAGCTTCTTCAATATGAGCGCAGCAGCGGTCGAATCACTGTCTCCTGAGGATGCATTCTCGACCGTTTCTCTGGTCACAGGCGATATCTACCAGATGCTTGAAGATACCGATGCAGGCAATGCAACACAGAAGGCTCTTGGAGGCAATGCATTCTCGCTGGTTTCACTATCAAACGGCTGGGCATATGGTGCTCCGTATGATCTTATGTACGCGGCATCGCTTCACAATCACTTCTGCCCCGGAGTATCGAGTGGATACATTCTCGTAAAATACGTCGAGGAAAACCTGCCGCTGACCGATGGAACATCGTATACGGTAATCTCAAATCCCACCTGGTGTAAAGAGGATTTATACCCGACCCTCTGGGATATGACACCCGGAAAGGGCGGAGTGGCTTCTTCGGTTGTATTTACGGATGAGGATGAGGAGTATCTCACCAATGAGTATGGTATCCGCCCTGCAGGTATCTTCGTCCTCTGGGACAGGAAGGCTAACAACGGTACAGGCCTCGCACTTGGATTCCAGTTCGACGAATCGGAATGGACCGGCCCTTCCTGGGGTCAGAAGGTTTATCAAACCGCGGATATGGTGCAGAATCTCGATCATCCCGAAGATTATGTTAAAGTCATGAAGGAATTCACGGTGGATTCCGGGATGCTCTCCGAGCTGAAAGATCCGCTGAATAATCCCTATGAAGTAATCGGAATGATGCAGTAACGGTTACCATATTCTTTAAATTACTCTTTTTTAGATTAAACTCTGGAGGCATGCCCTGATAGTAAAAGTAAGGCAAATTTAGATATTTTTTATTTCAATCTTAAATTATTTCCATATCTTTATGGCAATTGTGTTAATAAACAATCCATTTAGTAATACTTTTATTGTACAAAATATCAATATTTCAAAGAATCATTGATCTCACTTTTACTACTTTGATAGAGAAGAGTGTATTATGGTCTGAATTCTTAAATGCTGATTAAAAAAGGGGTTATTGCTAAAAGGTGTTATCATGAAAAATCTTCATAAAGATCTGTTAATTTTGTCCATGCTGTTTGTCATAATCGCAGTAGCGATATCGGGCTGTACCGGGCAGGGGCAGCAGGCAGGAAAAGAAAACGCTGGTGTTTCGTCAACCCAGGCGGATTTGATCTATCTGGCCGCCAGCGACTGCGGGTATCCCCAGCCCTTTACCTGCTATACCCGGGGGCCGTCCTCCGCAAAGGTCAGGATGATCTTCGACAGCCTTGTAGAGAGGGACGAAAAGGGAATTATCCCATGGCTTGCCGAAAGCTGGGATATAAGCGATGACGGTCTGGAGTATACTTTCTACCTTCGCGATGATGTATATTGGCAGGATGGCGAGCCTTTTACGGCCGACGACGTCAAATTCACATTCGACTATGAACTGAAAAATGTTCCCGTAACAGGCAGTATCGAATCAGGAATTGTTAAGAGTGTGGAAGTAGTCGATTCCGGCACCGTCAAATTCATTCTTGAGAATCCTGCCTCAACCTTCCTGTATAAACTAACGGGATTCTACATAATCCCCGAACATATCTATGCGAATGTTTCGGATCCGACAAGTTATCTCGAACCCGATGGGGTGACAGGAACAGGACCGTATCTTCTTGACGAATACAACAAAGAGCATGGTACATACAGGTTTGTCACGAATGAGAACTTCTGGGGTCCCGATACTGCTATCAAAACCGTTGAATTCGTTCCTGTAAGTGACGAACTGATCGCTTTTGAGCAGGGGGATATAGATTTCACAGGTATCACCCCCGATGTCCTGGGGAGATTTGAATCAGATCCCGATGTAAGAATTGTTCAGCAGCCGGCATTCTGGGCGTACCAGTTCTATTTCAATATGAATAAATGCCCTGAATTAGGCGATAAAAAGGTAAGGCAGGCCTTTGCATATGCAATCGATCGCGATGAACTGATCGAAAAAATCGCACGTGGTGCAGGCAAACCCGGAAATATGGGCATTCTGCCTGAAGATCACATATGGTATAACTCCGATCAGCCTGCATATTCCTATGATCCTGAAAAGGCGAAGGAGCTGCTTGATGAAGCAGGCTGGACCGATACCGACGGTGACGGATTCAGGGATAAGAACGGGGAGAAGATGTCGTATTCCTTAACCACAGGTGAAGACACCCAGGTTCGTATCGCGGAAATCATCAAGGAAAGGCTTGGCGAGGTAGGAATAGACGTTCAGGTCCAGGCACTTGAGAGCAGGTCCCGTGATGCAAACCTCGTAAGCGGGGATTTCGAACTCTTAATCAACGGCTACGGAGGCTGGGGACAGGACCCCGACTTCCTGAGGTCCAGGTACTGCGTTTATGAAAACGGTTCCGGAGGAAATGCGGTATCGTCCGGTGCTGCATCATGGGGCTACAATAACGCGGATCTAAATGAACTAGGTCTCCTCCAGCTCCAGGAACTCGATGAAGACGCGAGGAAAGACCTGATCTACCAGATGCAGGAGATCCTGGCAGATGACGTTCCGGCGATACCCCTGTATTACACCACCAGCTATGATGCTTGGAGAATTTCCGACTACGACGGGTGGATGAACATGTACGACCATCACGCCAGAACACACAGCAAGCTTTCATATCTTATGAGGGATGGAGTTGCAGCACAACGATAACCTGAAAAACCTGGTCGACTGCTGGAAAGCGGAGACCTCAAACATCCCTCACCATTCGGATGAAAAACGGATGATCGAGTTCTGGCAGAAGTGCTCGGCAAGGTTTGCGAAAAATGTCGATGAAGAAAAAGGTAAGCAGAGGATTGCCGGAATCCTGGAATTTCTTGAAGATTCCGGTTTTAACCCCGCCGGGTCAAAAGTTCTCGATATCGGCTGCGGCCCGGGCACCCTGTCCCTTCCACTCGCCCGCCTGGGCGCCGAAGTGACGGCTCTCGATATATCGTGCGGGATGATTGATAGGCTGAGAGAAACTGCAGAAAGCGAAAATTTGTCTGTAAAACCGATGGAATGCTCATGGTGGAGTGCGGATATAGATTCACTCGGGTTAAGGGGAAAATACGATCTCGTCCTTGCCTCGATGACTCCCGGAGTAAACGATATAAAAAGTTTTGAGAAAATGATGGCATGCTCCCGGGGCTTCTGCTACTACAGTAATTTCGTACACAGAAACGAGGACCAGTCCCATAATGTGCTCCGCAGTATGATATTTGACGAGCAGGAAGCCGACGGGAAAACTTTGAATGCCCATGGAAGCGGGATGTTTTTCCCGTTCATGTACCTGTATATTTCAGGATTCCGTCCGCTGATAAAGGTCAGCCATCTCGAAGGAAAGGAGGAATCCCCCTGGGAAGAGGCTGCCGAACGGGCGAGTGCCTTTCTGGCACACGGCAAGGACCTCGACGACGATAAAATTCAGATGATTCGTGATTACTTCAGGGCCAAATCGCCGGACGGCATCTACAGAACGGAATCGGACGTATATACCGGGATGATGATCTGGACTGTAAACGGCAGATGATGTGATGGATAAAGACAGGAATTCTTTTATTTTCAGGTTTTTACTGACATTATTCGTAATTCTTGCCATAAATTTCTTTTTGCCCCGCATGATGCCCGGGGATCCCTTCGCCCTTAATTCCGCCGATGAGGCCGGCGAAGAGATAATAGTAATGACCGAGGAGCAGCGGCAGTATTACCTGAACTATTACGGACTCGACAAACCTGTCCCAGAGCAGTTCGTAGCCTACCTGAAGAACCTTGCGACCGGTGATCTGGGGAGAAGCATATATTATAAAATGCCGGTTATCGACGTGATAAAGCTGCATTTGCCCTGGACTATACTTATAGTCATATGTGCCACTGCCCTGAGTACCATTTTAGGTGTTATTCTCGGGACGATCTCCGCCAAAAACAGGAAGAAAGGATCCGACAGGCTGATGATGACCGGACTTATCGCGTTTGCCGAGATCCCTTCATTTCTGCTCGGCCTTATCCTCCTGCTTGCCTTCGGGGTATACTTCAGGGTATTTCCCCTTGCCGGGGCCGTCACGCCTTTTGCAGATTACGGAAGTGTTCTGGATCAGGCGGGTGATATAATGTATCATGCCTTCCTCCCGATCGTCACTCTTTCGCTTGCGCAGCTGACCGGTGTGTATCTCCTCACGAGAAACACCCTGATAACGGTTATGACAAAGGATTACATACGTACGGCAAAGGCAAAAGGGGTCGGCGAGAAGAAGGTATGGAACAGCCATGCTTTAAGAAATGCACTCCTTCCGGTCGTGACGAGAACGGGCTTTATGATAGGCATTATGATGGGGGGAGCTATCCTCGTCGAGAGCGTTTTCAGCTATCCCGGCATAGGAATGACCCTCAGAAGTGCGGTTGTCGGCCGTGATTACCCTTTGATCCAGGGAATTCTCCTTGTGCTTGCCATTTCCATCCTTGTCTGCAATCTGGCTGTCGATCAGATCTACAAAAAGCTTGATCCGAGGGTTGAGGTATGAGTGGAGAGGAATTCGTGCAGACCGGCCACGGTGTTGTATTAGTGACCCTTACGAATCTCCTGTATAAGATAACCGGAAAAATCTCAGCAACTTTCTCCAGATTCAGTATCGAGGGAAAGATAGGGATCATCGGTCTCCTGATAGTGGTGTCCATGGCAATATTCGCACCACTGATTACCATTTATCAACCTGACAAAATTACAGGTGATTCACTGGAATCTCCAAACGCCGATCATATTCTCGGGACCGACGAACTTGGTATGGATATCTGGTCACAGATCTGCTACGGTGCGAGGATGAGCCTCACCATCGGTCTTGCGGTGGCTCTTCTGGCAGGGATCGGAGGAGGTGCACTCGGTATACTCGCGGGATATAAAGGCGGAACTGCCGATCAGGCATTAATGAGGGTGATAGATGTTACGATGGCCCTGCCTTCTTTCCCTTTGCTTGTTGTCATCTCTGCATTTCTGGGTCCGAGCATCCTGAATGTCGTTCTTATACTCGTTCTTTTCAGCTGGGCTAAACCAGCCAGGATCGCACGCTCACAGACACTCTCGATTAAAAACAATAATTACATAACAGCAGCCCGTAATTACGGTGCAGGATCATTTTACCTGCTCCGGAAGCATATCCTTCCCGAGGTAATGCCGATACTTCTTGTCCTGATCATCGGTATAACATCATACGCGATCATCGCCGAAACAGGACTTGCCTTCCTTGGGCTTGGCGATCCTACCTCAAAAAGCTGGGGCATGATGCTTAATTATGCCACAGGCTTTCGTTCGATCTATTTTACTCCCTACTGGCAGTGGTGGCTCCTGCCCCCGCTGTTTATGCTGATCTTTTTGCTTCTCTCCCTTGCTTTTATCAGCAGGGACCTTGAGAGGGTGCTTGATCCCAAATTACGATACAAGAGAGGTTCCTGAATATGAGTATTCTAAGGATTGATAACCTGAAGTGCGAATACCTGTCCGATTCCCATGCGGTAAAAGCTGTTGACGGGGTGTCCTTTGAGATAGGCGGAGGAGAGGTCCTTGGCATAGTCGGTGAATCGGGGAGTGGCAAGACAACAATTGCATTAGGTATAATGGGGCTCCTTCCGGAAAATGCGGATGTTTCAGGGGATATCTTTTTCAGGGGGACTGAAATATCCTCCCTGCCCGACCCTGAGATGGATTGCTACAGGTGGAAGGACATCGCGATTGTTTTCCAGAACGGCCTTGAGGTTTTAAATCCGGTAATTAAGGCAGGCGACCAGGTCATGGAGCCGATGATTACCCATCTTGGATTCAGCCGGGATGAAGCGGAGAAAAGATGCGGGGAACTGTTCTCGATGGTTGGCCTCGATCCCGAATGGATGAAGACATACCCGCATCAGCTTTCCGGCGGTATGCGCCAGAGGGTTCTTCTTGCAATGGCTTTATCCTGCAATCCCCCTTTGCTGATACTTGATGAAGTTACATCTGCACTTGATGCATTTACAAGAAAGGAGATCAGGGAGCTACTCGTCAGCCTTAAAGAGAAATTCGGCTATTCAATGCTTATAATCTCACATGACATCACCTTCGTCTCTTCGCTGGCCACAAGAATCGTGGTATTATATGCCGGGAAAGTGGTGGAGGCAGGTCCTGTAAGGGACGTTATCACCGGGCCACGTCATCCGTATACCCGCGGACTGGTCCATTCTACGCCTGACATCTTCATATACAAAGATCTCTGGGGTATTCGGGGCGATGCACCTTCAGGTGAGGAGTTCTGCGGATGCCCGTTTAGTAAACGATGCACCCAAAAGACCGAAATCTGCTCGAAGGCCGCTCCTGAACTGCAGCCCCTGGGAGACGGGCGCGAGATTGCATGCCACAGGGGAGGGATAATGACTCTTCTCGAGGCAAAAGATCTGAAGTTCAGGTATTCCCTTCCAGGTAAGAAATATATCCTGGCTGTCGATGATGTAAGTCTCGATGTTATGGAAGGAGAAGTTCTTGCTGTCGTGGGCCAGACCGGTTCGGGCAAATCAACTCTTGCACACATTCTGGCAAACGTACTCCTGCCTGAATGCGGAAAGGTGGAGTTTATGGGTTCTGATGTTAGTGAAGGCTGCCTTGGCAGCAGCTTCGACGGGGTTCAGATAGTCTTCCAGGACCCGTTCAGTTCTACGAGCAACCGGTTTTCAGTACTTGATGCAATAAAGGAGCCTCTCGATATCAACGGCATTGGCAGCCCTGAAGAAAGGGTTCGAATGGCCCGTGAGGTTCTTGAGCTTGTCCACCTTCCTTCAACTGATCAATTTATCGGCAAATACTGCAGCGAGCTTTCCGGCGGACAGAGGCAGAGAGTCGCCCTGGCAAGGGCTATGGTAATGAGACCCAAACTGCTGATTGCAGATGAGATAACTTCGGCACTGGATGTATCAACTTCAGCAAATGTTTTGAGGCTCCTGAAAGGCCTGCAGAACAGGAGGGGATTTGCCATGATATATATCTCTCATGACCTGACACTGACACTGAAGATCGCAGACCGGGTGGCGGTAATGAATTCCGGTAAAATTGTGGAGATAGGCAATGCCCATGATGTCATGCTTTCTCCTTCTGACGATTACACACGAAGACTTATTGGATCGAGAATAGGGCTTTGCTGCCACGGGCATGAAGGGAATATTTCCGGGGAATCTCATGCCATGTACCACTCTGGTGATTCTCCGGCGGGCATGATAACCGGTGAAGAAAAGGAACTTTCGGATGCGAAATCCGAATTCTAGAGGATCTGGAGTTTCCACCAGGTTTCCGCTATTGATCCGTTTGTTTTGCAGGATTTGTACTTTAGATAAATATATGGAGTTTTGATATGGGTGTTATTGAAATAAGGGGTCTGACTAAAAAATTCGATGAACTTGTTGCAGTTGATGATGTATCTCTTTCCGTTGAAAGAGGGGAATTATTCGGACTTCTGGGCCCGAACGGTGCAGGAAAGACGACTATAATAAATATGCTCACCACACTTCTCAAACCGACGTCAGGAACTGCGGAGATTGCAGGTTATGATATTGGAAAAGATCCCGCAAGTGTGCGCAGAAATATCGGCATAGTCTTCCAGGACACTTCACTGGACTTGGGCCTTACGGGTATGGAAAATCTTGAATTTCATGCAATGATGTATGATATTAAGTCCGAAGAACGTAGAAAAAGAATTGATGAACTGCTGGCTGTTGTAGGTTTAACCGATAAGGCCGGCACACTTGTCGAATATTATTCCGGCGGGATGAAACGGAGGCTCGAGATTGCCCGCGGTCTGATACATCGTCCTGAAGTATTATTTCTTGACGAACCTACACTCGGGCTCGATGCACAGACGCGTAGGAAGATCTGGGATTATATCAAAAGGCTCAACGATGATTTTTCAACGACGATTATCCTGACTACACATTACATGGAAGAAGCCGATTATCTCTGCGACAGGATTGCAGTCATCGATAACGGAAATATAATAGCCCTCGACACCCCGGTAAACCTCAAAAACCGCCTGGAGGGCGAGAAGGTTTTACTGGATGTCGACATGCAAGCGGCCGGAACCATCGTTTCCGTTCTTAAGGATAAGTCCTGGGTCAGGGGTCTTGAATGCGAGGATGGCTCAATCTCGCTGACAATTATCGACGGCAGTGTGAATATCCCTGAAATATTCAGGCTTGCCTATTCGGCAGGCGTCGGTATCAATTCGGTAAGCCTGCATAAACCAAGCCTGGAGGACGTGTTCATTCAGCTTACCGGCTCTTCTATCAGGGAGGAATCGGGTGACAGGAAGTCTGCTATGAGGGAGAGAAGGAGAAGGAGGATGATGAGATGATCCAGTTTTCCGCTGTATATGTCCTCTGGACGAGAGAAATGATCAAATATCTCCGGGCAAAATCACGTGTTGTCGGTGCCATTGCTATGCCTGCATTTATGCTTATATTTCTGGGTCTCGGATTTCGCAGGGTTGAAGTACCGGGTCTTCCGGGATCAATCGGCTACTTCCAGTACCTTGTCCCGGGAATTATCGGCATGACTCTCCTGTTCACATCCTCCTATTCAGGCATGAGCGTTATCATGGACCGCCAGTTCGGATTTTTAAAGGAGGTTATGGTAACTCCGGCAAGCAGGGAATCCATCGTTCTCGGAATGATTGTGGGAGGCGCAACTACTTCGATAATTCAGTCCCTCCTTATGATGATTCTGTCTGTATTCATCGGATTCGAAATTCCTGCCATGCACCTGATTGCAGCATCGATACTTGTAATGTTCCTGATTACAGTGATATTCATAAGCGTGGGCCTTATCCTTTCTTCATTCATGAAGGATTTTCACGGTTTCAATACGATAATCAACTTCATCGTATTCCCGCTGTTCCTGCTTTCAGGGGCCCTCTTCCCTGTTGCAAATCTTCCGGCAGTCATCCAGGTATTCTCATACCTTGACCCGCTGACTTACGGGGTGGACGCCCTGAGAGGAATACTTATCGGGTATTCCCAGTTCTCAGTCGTCTTCGATCTTCTGATTCTCATACCTGTTTCAATAGCGATGGTTATTGTCAGCAGCTATAGCTTCCGGAGAAGTGAGGCAGTATAAGAAAACGGGATGCGGAATAGCAGGATCATTCTGAGAAATCTTTATTTTAAGAGCAGGAGAGCAATATTTATCTTTCACCAGCTGGTTCAAAATCGCTTTGACATCGATCGTACATCCGAAATATGTGCGCGTATCCGGCAGAACGACTTTGGTTAATATTCAGTAACTATGGATTGTGTATCCTGTTCCCACAAATAAAATTTGCATAAATGCCTGTTTCCTGAAAAATGCCGTTTATTGCTATCTTAATAAATCTGATTTATCTCATTTATTAGCGGCTGCAAATAATAAAACTTAATTTTCGTAATGTTTCATCATATTAATAATGAATTTTTTCATACCTAATGCTATCAGAAATTGGTATGTGTTTACATTTGAGGAGGATATTTATAATGGGTATTATTGAATTAATTCTGTTGTTTATTGTTGTGATTGTTATTCTGTGTCTCTCTTTTAAGATAACCCGGCAATATGAGAGAGCAGTCATATTCCGCCTTGGAAAACTTGCCGGTCAGAGGGGGCCCGGTATGTTTCCGATATTATTTCCTATCGACAGGATTGTACGTGTAGACCTTCGTGTCAGGCAGCTCGACGTTCCCAAACAGACGATCATCACGAAAGACAATATCAGTGTAGATGTCGACGCGATCATCTATTATCATGTGACGGATGCATGCCAGGCGATCAATGAGGTTGAAGATTACGAGGCAGCAACGTCACTCATTGCCCAGACTACACTTAGGGATGTCCTCGGCCAGAATGAGCTGGACACAATCCTTTCCGATCGCGAATCCCTGAACCAGGAGATCCACGGTGAGATTGAGAATGTGACATCCCCGTGGGGAGTAAATGTGAATCTCGTCACGATCAGGGATGTTACGGTCCCTGAGAATATGCTCCGTGCAATTGCCCGTCAGGCAGAGGCTGAAAGGGAGAAGAGAGCACGTATTATACTTGCCGATGGAGAACAGCAGGCCTCAGAAAGGATGTGTGAGGCGGCAAAACTCTATGAGAAGACTCCTGCCGCCCTGAAACTCCGCGAATTCCAGACCCTGACCGAGATTGCGAAGGAGAGAAACCTCATCGTTGTTACAAACGGTGCGGATAATCTTGGTACGACAGCAGGATACGTTAAGGCACTGGATCGCTGAGAGGCAGGTTAATGAGAGGATCTGTCGCGAGGAAGGCGCCCTCTACCAAGAGAACCAGGGCCGGTAAGATCAGCAAAATCGAGGAGGAACAGTCACTTTCTGTCCTGAAAAAAATCCTCTTCATCCTGCTCCTTGCGGTAATACTCGTTGTAGCTTCGGGGATTATAATAACAATCGGGCCCATGCCCATCACGGTTCCCGAAGTCTACTCGATTCTTATTAACAGGATTGTCCCCGGTATATTTTCCATTGAGAAATCTCTGGATAACGTCGTATGGGAGATCCGTTTCCCACGCATAGCCGGGGATATAATCGTGGGCCTGGGCCTTGGAATCTGTGGATGCGTAATGCAGGCGGTTCTGAAGAACCCTCTCGCAAGTCCGTTTACTCTCGGGATATCGGCTGGCGCACAGTTTGGGGTGTCTGTTGCAGCCATTTTCGGGATAACCATACTTGGCGGTCCTTATTTCCTTGTAGGTAATGCATTTATATTTGCCCTGCTTTGCTCTGCGGTCATCATAGCACTCTCCGGGATGAAGGGGGCAACCTCGGAGATGCTGATTCTTGCCGGTATTGCGGTAAACTATCTCTTCCAGGCGATGAATCAGATCTTCAGCTTTGTTGCAAACGAGGATCAGCGGCTCCTGATGACGATGTGGGGAATGGGAGGACTTTCGGATTTAAACTGGAATAGTATCCTTTTCCTGGGCGTTATCACGATGATCTGTGTTCCGCTTCTCTACATGAAGGCGTGGGATCTTAATCTTATGACCGTAGGAGATGAGAGTGCAAAGAGTATGGGTGTTGATGCAGGACATACCCGGATATATATCATGGTGGTATCGAGTTTCTATGTCGCAGTAATGGTGGCATTTATAGGAATGATTGGGTTCATCGGGCTGGTAGCCCCGCATATGGGCCGCATGATTCTCGGAAGCGATCACAGGTACCTGATTCCTGCATCAGGAGGGCTTGGTGCAATAATACTTCTGGTAGCCGATGCCGTCTCTCTTAATCTGTTGTCTCCGATAGTAATCCCGACGAGTGTGACTATGTCGATAATAGGCGTTCCTTTCTTCCTCTATCTCATACTCAGGGGCAGAAAGAAGGAGTACTGGACATGATCATCAAACTGGCCGTAAATAATCTGCATTTCAGCTATGACAGTGTCGAAATACTGGACGGGCTCTCCCTGAATATTGGTGACGGAAAGATAGTGAGCATACTCGGTCCGAACGGTTCCGGGAAATCGACATTGATCAAGTGCATTGATCACATCCTTATCCCGCAGCAGGGAAAGATTCTCATAGACAGGAAAGATATATCCAAAATGGGCCGAATGGAGCTTGCAAAGAACGTGGCATACGTTCCGCAGAGCACGATCCGGACTTTTCCCAATACGGTGTTTGATGTCGTTCTTATGGGAAGGCGTCCGTACCTCGGGTGGCGCGAGGATGAACGGGATAAGGACGAGGTCTGGGAAGTGCTGAGGCTGCTTGGAATGGAGAATCTTGCTATGAACCTGTTTACCGAATTGTCCGGCGGGCAGCAGCAGAAGGTTCTCATCGCCCGTGCCCTTGTGCAGGATACGGGCCTTATTCTGCTTGATGAGCCGACCAGCAATCTGGATATCTGGCACCAGATGGACGTAATGGAAGTGCTGAGAAAGCTTGTCAAAAAGCTTGGAATGACGGCGATAATCGCCATACATGATCTAAATGTAGCATCAAGATATTCGGATGTCATTGTGATGATGAAGAGAGGAAAGATTGTTGCCGCAGGTGAGCCCGAGGTGGTCATAAACAGTGACAATCTTGAAAAAGTTTATAATATCAATGCAAATGTCCGCGTCTCGGATGGTATCCCGTATATAATCCCGCTTTCCAGGCTTCCTTTGAAACAGGTGAAGTAACTTTCAAAATAAATTCAACACGAAATTATGGTGGTTTAGTCAGTGAGCATAATGAAAATCCTTAGTGAAAGGAACAGTATGGTTCTGATATATTAATGACGGCAGAAAGTATGACGGCCGATCCGACGGTCGGCCTGAAATCCAGAATCACCGGCAGGATAAACGCCAGCAGGGAGAGTTTCAAAAGATTTATCGAGATTGCCGATTTCTATAGCCACGGTTATAAGCTGTATCTCCTTGCCATGCTTATCCTGAGCGTTCTTCTCGGTCTGATGGAGACATTCCAGATAGTGCTGCTCTACCCGATAATGAATGCCACAATCGATTTTCAGGGGCAGGAGATCGCGATATTCGAACCGCTCTACAACTTTGTAAGAGGCATCTCCAACCTTCCGGATATTGTCCTTTTCTCTCTCCTTTTCATCCTACTCGTAGTCCTCACCTTCATCGTATCCATGGTATACAGGTACATGTCCCTTTATGTGACCAGAAAGGTGATAACGAGGACAAAGAGAACCGTCTTTGAAAAACTCGTCAAAAACGACTACCAGTATTACGTCGAGAACAAACGCGGAGAGATTATTTACAGTGTAGTTACCGCCCCTTCCCAGGTCCGTCGTTTTCTCGAGACGATCACTTCAATGGTCTCAGACGGCATCATAGTATTTACCATCCTGGGAACGCTCTTCTTTATATCCACGACTGCGGTTGCAATATTACTCGCAGGAGCGTTTATTTTCATAAGTGTCGTCAGGGTAGTGGGCAGAAAATTCTCCTTCCGCCTCGGTCATCTCCAGATGAGATCCATGCAGGGCGAAAACGAAGTAATAAGCGGATACATCCAGGGTCTCAGGCAGATCAGGTCGGTCTCGGGCGATGCTTACTGGCAGAAGCAGTACAACGAAGCCCTCGATAAATTATGGGACAGGTACATAAAACTCAGTTTCTTCAGGATGCTCCCCGGAACCACCCTGCAGTTCATGTTCTTCATCGGGCTCGCAATTCTTGTAATCGTTCTTTATTATCTCTACCAGGAGGATTTCCTCTATATCATACCGCTGATGGGAACGTTTGTCTTCTCCGCGATGAAGGTCATACCCCGTCTTGCATCGCTGAGCAACCGATATATGGATGTCATGGACAACTGGCCCAACCTCGAGACGATCTTCGACTTCCTCAACGATACGAAGTATCACAATATAGTGGACGGATCGAGGAATTTCGATCTCCTTAAATCCGATGTAGTTCTTGAAAACGTCTTCTTCTCTTATTATAAAGGCCAGGAACTCATCAAAGGGGTTAACCTCACCATAAAGAGAAAGAAGATAACCGCACTCGTAGGTCATTCCGGCTCGGGCAAGTCGACTGTAGTCTCTCTTCTCCTGAGATATTACGACGTGGATGAAGGCAGGATTCTGTTAAACGGCTGTGACCTTCGTGATTACCGGAAAGAATCTTTCCTGAAAAGGGTAGGGTACGTTAGCCAGGACACCTTCATATACAACGCCTCAGTGCGTGAAAATATATCTTTTGGAGTCGACTATACCGACGAAGAGATTATCGAAGCGGCGAAAAAAGCGAATATCCATAATTTCATTGCAGGACTTCCCGAAGGCTACAATAGCATAGTCGGGGATCAGGGGATTAAGCTTTCGGGTGGCGAGAAGCAGAGAGTTGCAATCGCAAGGGCTCTCGTGCGCAATCCCGAGCTTCTTGTTCTTGACGAGGCTACGAGCAACCTCGACAACGAATCTGAGGCCATTGTCCAGGACTCTATCAACCATATATCCGAAAACATCACGACGTTCATCATCGCCCACAGGCTCTCGACGATAAGAAAGGCAGACACAATCTATGTGATGAGCCTGGGAAGAATAGTCGAGAGCGGCACCCATGATGAGTTAATAGCGGCAAAAGGGCTCTATTATGATCTCTATGAGTCGGAAGGATAGATGGAAATCTTCTTTTATGCAATCAGGATGAATACACATAATATTCAGATATTATTTTCAGGGAATCCTCTCAGAAAATAACAGTCTTTTGCTCTTGATTTTTTGGAGGATTTCTACAAGGCCGGTTTTAATTATTTTTACTATGAGGGTGCCTGAAAAACCCTTAGTTCTCCAAAACTTTAACCGGATCAAAGGTGAAACAATCCCTGTGCCTTTCCCGTCCGAAATAATCAGGGAACACCGTATAGACGGTACATATTCACTGGTCCTGAAAAAAGAGGATCTGGAGTCCCTTTATCCCCGGATGTTCAGGTATAAACTTGCTCTTCTTGAAAACTACAGAATAGTCGCCCAGTTCAGGACAAATACCTATGAATATACCCCGGTCATTCCCATAAAAGCCGAATCAGTTGCTTATGAACACTTTGAATACTGGACGGAAAGAATAACCGCTGGACATGAAAAGTTCGTAGAATATCTCAAAAGGCAGGAGAGACTCCGGAAACACGTCTATAAAAATGTCCCTTCTCCGGGAAACGATGCCGTTATCATCCAGGGAAGCTCACGTCCCGACGGGAACTGTGCCGTTATGGCATCATGGATCATGGAAAAACTGCTCTTAATGGGAATGAAGCCTGCTGTTTTTTATCCGTCCGATATGTACATCCTCCCCTGTACCGGTTGCTACCAGTGCTTTAATTACGGCCGCTGTGTTTTTATCGATGACATGGCAGGGCTTTACGGTGCAGTTAAAGGCGCTTCATTTGTGGCTGTCTGTTCTCCGGTATACACTAACACTGTTCCTGCACCTCTCAAGGCTGTATTCGATCGTTTTCAGGCCTATCATGCGATGACTTCTCTGGGTAATATCAGGCATTCTGTATCGGGATTATTTCTTTCGACTGCCGGGAGGAAGGGATTGGATAATTTCAGCCATATCGTCCCGGTGGCAGATGCTTTCATGGAGATATCGGGGATCAAAAAGAAAGGCCAGGTTCTTGTAGACAACTTGGATCAAGTATATGATGTAAGATCGATTCCCGGGCTGAGGGAAAGAGTTGAAAAAAAAGTGGATGAATGCCTGAAATGAATTAGCGTTTGAATTTTATTTTAAGGAAAGTGATGCGTAAATCTTTTTCGCTTAACATTCAGCGAAAGAACAGCAATATCAGAAAATTAAAAAGATTCGCGTCTTAATATTATCTATATGGCAAATCCACAAGGCACTGTATTTTTCTGGTGTAAGATCCCCTTATGGCTGAGGATGTGTATTGTGACATACCTCGTGCTCGAAACAATTTTCATATTCATTTTGATCTCAATGAAAGATTGTCAAACGAAATTCGGTGGTCTTGCGGAGTCAGTTGTGGGTTTTTCATTTGTCAGCGTATTATGCGTACTCAGCCTTGCATATTATACAAAATCGGCTATGGTTATGTGGGATGCAGGGAAGTCGGGTACCCGGGCTTTTCTGGCAGCGTTTCAGGGGATTGAACTTTTGGGCTATTCCATTCTGAAATTCATAGTGACACTGCCATGCAGGGGTGTAAATCTAAAAAATGAATGTCCTGAAAAGAAAAAAAGAGCTCCTAAAAAAGATGGAGAACTCGATTTTGATGAAGAATGGATTTGGGATGACTGAAGAAGGAAAGAACCTGAGGTTTTATTTCCTCCTCAGTCAGTGTATATGACTTCCCCCAAAAAAGCCTCGGCCATTCGTTTCCCGAATTCTGCTGCAGCCGCCGGACCGTTTGCTGTTATAAAGCGGCCGTCGCTGACCACGGGTTTATCATCATATACTGCTTTATGTTTCTCCATCTCGCGTACAGCCTCTTTGTCAGGCCACACCGTAGCATGCCTTCCGGGGATAACTCCCGCCCTTGCAAGAACTACGGGCGAAAGGCATATCGCACCAATAGGCATTTTTGCTTCGTCGAATTGCCTGACTATCTCGTATAAATTTTTGTTCCCCCAGAGGTAATCTTTTGATCCGGAACCGCCCACTATCATAAGCCCCCCGTAGTGCTTCATACCCTTTCCTCCTTCAAGTAACTGGAGAATGCCGGAGATCGTTTCTGTTGCAGTTGCGTATCCCCCGAGCATTCCCCTGAACCTTCCCTTGTCTGTGGATATGACCTCGTATTCTATTCCGCTCTCTTCCAGAATTCCAAGTGGTTCAAAAAGCTCTTCGTCCCTGAAGTTTTCAGGGGCGATCACGATCAGCATCTTTTTAGAATATTCCATTTTAACAGGCTCCTTATCCGGTAAGCGTGTTATTGGTTTTCCGGGTGAAAAGACTTTTGGACAGATCCGGTAATCCTGAAAATTTTCGTTAAAATAAAAAATAGGGATTATCTATGTTTTATCTTCTGGCGTGCTTCCTGAAGAAGTAGATGACCCCTCCTATCACTGCCACGAGGAGAAGAATGCCTAGAATTCCCACGTAGGAATTCTCCTTTATTATTATCCTGATATCATCGCTTTCTTCCTCTTCGTCAGACACGACATTAAGCGAGATCTTATACTCTGATGCTGCAATATTGGCAGGAGGGACTACAGTAAGAACCACAGTCTCCTTATCTCCCGCTTCTATGGAAGCGATCTCTTCAGGCGATACCTGGACACTCCATCCGTCCGGGGTGGTGACCTCGGTCTGAACATTGGTCAGTGCTTCGCCGTTGCCGTTGTTTGTGATCTGTACGGGGATCTCTACGGTGTCTCCTTTTGTAATTTCATACTTGTACTTCTCAGAAAATACGACCATATTGCTGGTTCCTGAGATCCCTGCGGTAAGTCCTTCCTCGTATAGGTAATCGGAAGACTCGAATGTTGCATTGAATGAATATTCGCCTGTTTCTACAGAATTGGGAGGAATCGCCTCGACATATATTGTCTTTTGGTCTCCTGAATCCAGGTATATGCTGGAGATGCTTTCTGAAGAATCGGCGTTTTCCTTGAATTTAAAGTACCATTTGTCCGGTGCCCCCTCAGTACCGAGTTTTATCACATCGTCGCTTTTGCCGATATTTGTAATCACTGCCTCAAAAGTCGGGTTATCGTCAGATGTCGTTGTAACTATAGGGGACTTAAAATCTATCAGAAGACCGTATGTTTTTTTCTCGAGCATTACAGTGCCTATATCTTCGGTATAGCCGCAATTGATCGAGACATCCTTCACTTCCCTGCTCCGGTAGCCCTCTCTTTCCACTAAAAGATCGTAATCGCCCTGGTCGATTTCAGTCCTTATCTGGCCGTCTGATGTGGTATAGACTGAGGTTATGAACTTGTCCGTGTTGTGTTTATAGACATTTATACAGGCCTCGTCGATTGGCTCTCCCTGGTCGTCTACAACCTCTGCCACCAGCACCCCCATCTCATCCTTATGGGTCTCATCGACTATTACATACAGCCAGATACTTGCATCGTCAATCGCCACTCTTACAGGATAAGTATCCACTGCCGTATCTCCGGTAGTCTCGATTTCAAGAGTTACCGAAACTTCCTGGCCTTTCTTCATCGCAAGCCTGTCGATCTCATAATCGCCGGCATATATATGGAACTTCCAGTCCTCTTCGCCTTTAAAAGTGTCCAAACGGATCTTCTTGGGGTCAGTACCCTGGTTATTGGTAATATCGAGATTGAATGTGATGGTTTCCCCGGCTTCTATGATCTTTCCGGGATATGTACATGAAATCTCAACATTGCTCGTCGAACTGTCATCCGAACTGTCTGCCGAGACAGCAGCTGGCAAAATCATTGTCACTATCAGAAAAAGTGCCAGTATGTATTTCAGGGATTTAAAATATAGAATTTTCATTTGTTTACCTCACGTCAAGTCTCATAAATTTCACATATGAAGCGCCGAAGAAAATCGCCGGTATAACTATAAGGGCAATTATATTCTTCAGGAGATCGCCAAGTATGCCTAAGGGATCTTCAGTCTCCTCACTCGTATCCGCATAACTGAAAGAGCCATGACTAAAGCTTGCCACATTTCCTCCGATGCCGGAAAGAGAGTTGATTATATATTCGAAGTTGCTGGTAGGGGAAAGGAGGGTAATAAAATCAGACAAAGACTGTCGTTTGTTCCAGTAATCCTGCATTTCCGTCCTGTATTGTACCCATCGTTCATTGCTCTCCAGCGCGGAGCGATCAGATCCCGGTCCGCCGCTTCTTGCAAAACTGTGAAGTTCGGAAATGAGTTCTTCCGGGTATTCCGGGGGATCTCCGACGATAATATCTATCGTAGTATCGGCAACAAAAACAGGAAGGAGAATTGACAGGAATATAAACACAATCAGGGTATAAATGAGTGAATTGCCGCTGTCTTCAGAGATCGTGGACATGAACAGGGCAATGGCGAAGTATGAGAAGATCATCAGGAATGCAACAATTCCAAAAAGAAGAATAGGGAAGATCTCTTCATCAGTCGGAATTATCCCGAATATGAGCAGTATTGCCAGTGCTATGAGTCCTGTTATGATTATCGCAAGCGATAATGCAATAATTCCTCCGATCGCCTTCCCGTTAATCACTTCATCACGGTATATCGGATGTGAAAGGAGGATCTTCAGCGATTTGCTCTCCTTTTCACGTGTGATCAGATCAAAACCCATTGCAATCCCGAGAATCGCGCCCAGGCTTACAAGAAGTTCTCCAACATCGGCAAAAATTGTCATTATCGACGGTTTGAAGCCCATATATCCTGAAAATACTATTGTGTCTCCTGCTGCCACAGCCTGATTTTCATTATATTCCTCTATCTCTTCGTTATATTCTGCCGAACCCGTAATCATCCCGATAATCGAAACAATCAGGATTATCGAGAGAACAAGGAGGAATTTACGACTGCATAAATGATCCATGAACTCCTTTTCCGAGATGACGATAAGTCCCTCTGATTTCATGGCAGTGCCTCTTCTGAATTATAGAAAGACAGAATTGCATCCTCTACGGTTGTGGAATCCAGTGAAATCTCTCTTGGAATAATTTTCAATGAAAACAATTCTTCGGCAATTTCCGCTCTGATATCGGATGAGGAGATGATTTTGACTTTTTTACGATCAGAAGAATAATCGGCTTCAATAATGCCTGGGACCGTCAGTTCCCCCATCGGCGTTGTCGTCTCCACATTGATTCTTAACTCCGGCAGGTTCAGGCTGTTTATGGAGTCCGCAAAATTATCCCAGCTTCCCTCGTGTACAATCTTTCCCCTGCACATAATTCCGATCTTTGTACAGACTTTGCTGACCTCTGAAAGAATGTGCGAGGATACAAGGACTGTTTTTCCCGATTCCGATATTTGCCTGATTATTCTCCTGTAGTCCGCGACACCCTGCGGGTCGAGGTTTGCAGTCGGTTCGTCGAGAATAATTACATCCGGGTCGTTTATAAGGGTCTTTGCAATCCCAAGCCTTTGCCTCATCCCTTTTGAAAATCCTCCGACTTTCTTTTCAACACCGCCAAGTCCGACGAGTTCAAGAAGAGAGTCGATCCTGGCCCCTCTTTCATCTGCAGGAATCCCGAAGAGCCTGGCGAAAAAATCAAGATTCTGTGCTGCACTCATGTTCTGGTAAAAACCCACATCCTCGGGCATATAGCCGATATTCTTCTTTACTTCTATCGGGTTTTTCGACACTTCAACCCCGTTAATCAGGCATTCACCGGAATCAGGTTGTATAAGGCCGCAAAGCATTAGTATAGTGGTGCTTTTTCCCGCCCCGTTGGGTCCCAGAAGTCCGTATATTTCACCGTCATTTATTGTTAACGAGAGTCCGTCAACAGCATTTACACCATTGTATGTCTTGACAAGATCCCTGAATTCAATCAGTGTGATTTCCTCCTTTTTTCTCTTAAATGTCCTTTTGGACACGCCAGTGTTATAATCTTCAGTTTGATCATAATAGCTGATATACCTTACATAATGTAGATTATGTATTACACATTATTACAAATATTCAATAAATTCCCTGCTATGACCGGCAAAGATCCTAATCATATGGTAGTGATCAGCAGACCTGATTAAGTGGTATAAAAAAAACGATTAATGGGATTATCTTTATATTCTATCTCTAAAACAGATTTGATGATATCATCCGGATGTTAGTAACCGTATGAATATCTGTATATTTTATTTTTTCAGATTATTCCGAATGTGGATACATCAAATCTGAATTTACTGCGATCTATCTTTTCGATCTCTGCTTTAACAGCTTCATCTTCAGGGTCGCATTCCATAATGAATGCGAGCAGGTCTGCAAGAGAACTGGTGCATGTATCGCAATCGCAGAAGGAAAGCTCCATTTCGCCGCTCAGAAGGAGGCCGTATGCAAATATTTTCTTGCAGAAGTCTTCATTTTCGAGTTCACAGGGCTTTATTGTCTCGATCTCTTCTTCAATATATTCGCTCTCTGTCTCGTTTATGAACACATCTACAGTTTCGACATCTTCAAAACCGGGATATGGGGTGCCGCAGTTCCAGCATCTCTTCATATATGGAGTACCTCTCTTTCTGCATTTCATACAGATCTGGTACTCGGGCATTTCTTCCATAATTATATGTCGGCATTACAGGGTTTTAATCAACCGATCTTTATCCGCCTGATTCATGCCGTTCAAAACGGAGATCTTCTTTCGGGAACATAATCTCAAACCTTGCTCCTTTATTCTCGATCCCAGTCTCTCTTATCGAGGCTCCCGTAATCGAGAGGATTTCGGATACCAGATAAAGGCCGAAACCGTGATTTCTCCCGTATCCTGCTTTGAATATGATGTGTTTTTCTTTCTCCGGGATTCCTTTCCCGTCATCCTCGAATATCAGGTTGTAAGAATCGTACTCCTCCTCCGTGGAGAATGAAATCCTGCTGATCTCTCCTCCGTGCATTATGGAATTTCCTATAAGGTTGCAGATAACTTTTTCAAACATGGGGTCCGCGAAGATCTCGATGTTCTGGATTTTTTTCTGAACGAGAATCCCCGGAGGAAGGTTCTGCGATTTTATGCATGAGTCGATGACATCGTCCAGTTTGTGCCATTTGGGAGGATTTCCACCCATATCCTGGTAGTCCCTGCTGAATTCGATCTGGTGCTGTATCGTATCCATCGCTAGTACTGATTTTTCAAGGAAACTCTTAATGGATTCATCTTTTGTATCTTCTATCGCAAATACGAGGTTGGCTTTGGCGACCATGATATGATTCAGGATATCGTGCCGTGTAATTGAAGAAAGCAGGTTAAGTTTCTTCATCGCAATTCCCAGGGCCTTCTCATTCTTTTTTCTGATTGTTATATCCCGGGTTATGCTTTGGATAACCTTTGTCTTTTTATCGACCATGACGGAGATCAGGTCGAGATCGATCCGTTCTCCTGTCTTCGACTTTATCCATGGCTCCATTTTGAAGGTTTTACCTTCTTCAAGATCGTTCCTGACCGCATATTTATAGGCATTGTGAAATTCCCGCGGGATTATGGATTTCAGGTTGGTATTTTTTAGTTCCCGGAGATCCATTCCTGCAATTCTCAGGGCCTCGGGATTTGCATTAAAGATCCTGCCATCTGAATTATGTATGAAAATCCCTTCTGTTGACTCCTGAAATAATTTTTTATATCTCTCCTTTTGGGCACCGATCATCTTTTCGATATTTTTCTTTTCGGTTACGTCCACGAGAGATATCAGGGTAATGCCAAGCTCACTGACGTGCCTGATAGTCGCCAGTACATTGTATTCTTTTCCCTGTCTTGATCTTACAATCAGATCCTGGTTGGATTTATCCTGATGCTCTCTCTTTATCGAGCTCCTGTAGAGTATAAGTGCTGTGCTCCTGCACTCATCCTCAAATACCGAGACCCAGTTCATCCGTTTTAATTCTTTCAGTGTTCTGCCTGTAATATTTTCAAAGGCCGAATTTGCATGGACGATCTTTCCTTTATCATTAAGAACAGCGGATGCGGCACCCGAACTGTCTATCAGGTTTCTGTATTTTAAATTTTCTTCTCTCAAATGGAACGAGGCCTTCGATACGATATATGCAAGGGCTACGAATACTATAATACGAATGAAATTTTCGGCAAGTAAAACCGAATCTGCCTCAGTTACAACAAATGTTATGAACAGAAAGAGGATGCCCAGCAGAATTGCAAATGCAGTTCCTTTTTTTGGATAGAATATTGCGGTCAGGATGATTGGGATATAATAAAGATGAGGGTAAATATTATTGATACCTGCAAGAAGACAGTAGATTGTCAGAAAAATGCAGATTATAGCAGTTGCTACAATCAGGAAAGGGGCGATTTTTTTTATGGGATTATTGTCCGGTATATATCCCTCATCGATCATTCATTTTATCCTTCGCATGGGTATAAATATGATTATTGAAATATCCAAACAGTTTTCTAATTTGTTTAACTTAATTATTCCCAAGTTCACAATTTTCACGGTATTGGGGGAAACTGTTCAACAATACCAGATTTAAGGTTTATTGAGAGTTTTTAGCGTGTATGATGCTTTCCGTCCCCGCCGTCATGTAAATGGTATATTATCCTTCAGTTACAACCAGAAGTAATGGATTATAGCCGGGAGACTAATTTAAAAAATTTCAGGCATGCGGTCGACTCTTCTGATAGCACTTTTATAATCGGCGTTGCAGGAGATTCGGGTTCGGGAAAGACCACCTTTACAAGAGCAATCCGATCGATATTTGGGGATGATATGGTAACCACGATATCGCTTGACGATTATCATGTTCTTGACCGGGATGAAAGAAAAAGGACGGGCATAACCCCGCTTTCTCCTGAGGCCAACAATTTTTCACTTCTTGAAGAGCATGTAGCCCTGCTGAAAGAAGGAAAATCCATCGACAAGCCCGTGTATAATCATGATTCGGGAAAGATCGAAGGTCCTGTCCGGCTGTCTCCGTCGAGGATAATAATCATAGAAGGTCTTCACCCTCTTTTTACCGAGAAACTTCGTGAACTTATCGATTTCTCCATATATGTAAGCCCGGACACCGATGTAAAGTATTACTGGAAGATAAAACGGGATGTAAACCTGAGAGGGTACAGGGAAGAGGAAGTCCTTGCCGAACTTGAGAGCCGGAGGGCCGATTATGAAAACTATGTCCATCCCCAGATAAAATTTGCCGACGCCGTTATCGGGATTTCAAAGAGCCGCTATGCGGATATAATGAACGAAAGAGGGGTTTACAGGGTTGTCCTTTATCAAAAGAAGCAGGATCGGACTATCAGGAATATCAACCTGAACTTCGATCTGTTTGCAATAAATTCCCTGGCTGAAAGAGGTTTTTCATTCGATTTCAGCATTATAGAAAAATATAAGAAAAAAATGGGAGCATTAAGCCTGGACGGAGAATTCAGGCATGAGGTAGTGAATCTCCTTGAAAAGGGCATTGAGATGCAGACCGGTATCGGGCCTGTGTCTGTATATTCTGACAGGAGTTATGTTACTGCGACGGAGATGGTGGAGCTTATCCTTTCCTGGAGAATAATCAACAGGCGTATGGACATGAAGTACGGGAGCGGCGTCTCATCCTGACGGATATTATCTGCAGATTATAATTCCCTGATTCTCCTTCGGTGATCTCTCTTTTTGTGATGGGTCATCCCGCAGCCAGGTTCTTTTTGAGAACTGGTTCCTGCGAATTATAGTCTTGTGCATCGAGGCTCTTCCGGCAAGGTAAGCAAACGTTTCTGTCATATAAATGGACTTGAAGAAAGCACTATTTAACCGGAGACCGTGCATGGTGTGAAAGTAAATGAAAAGATATTCAGGTATATGATCATTCGACATCACTATATCTGCCGAAGATCATAATTTAAAGAATTCATTACATCAGGTGTGAGATATGTTAAAGATCGAAGACCTTCATGTCAGTGTGGAGGGCAAAGAGGTTCTGCACGATATCAATCTGCATATCCGGGAAGGCGAAACCCATGTACTTATGGGTCCCAACGGCTCGGGAAAGACCACGCTCTTAAGATCTATCATGGGTTTTTCAGGGTATGAGATTACATCGGGAAAGATCTTCTTCAAAGGAAGAGACGTCACCGATCTGCCGCTAAATGAAAGAGCGAGATTTGGAATGGGGATGATGTTCCAGCGTCCCCCCACGATTTCCGGTCTGAAACTGGGTAAACTTCTGTCAGCCACGTCCGGGGGCAATGTCGGCAGTATCGGGAGATATTCGTCTCAGATGAATATGGCGTCATTTCTTGACAGGGACGTCAACGCAGGCTTTTCAGGAGGAGAGATCAAAAGAAGCGAGGTTCTCCAGCTTCTTATCCAGCAGCCGGATTTCGTTATGCTCGACGAACCTGAAAGCGGGGTAGATCTTGAAAATATCGCACTAATCGGGCACTCGATCGCAAGGCTCGTCGATAAGGATCGCCATATAATTGACAGGTACAAATCAGGGCTCATCATAACGCACACGGGATATATTCTCGACTATCTTGACGCCGATGCCGGTCATATGCTCTGTGACGGCGAGATAAAATGCCACGGAAACCCGAGAGAGATACTGAAGGTCATACAGGAGAAAGGCTACCAGGAGTGTATCAGATGCCAGAAATAATCGATGAAATACCTGAAGAAGACAGAAAACGTATGGAGCTTTCAGGGTTCGAGTTCGACGCCCAGAAAAGATCGGGTAGTTTTATCCAGAGAGATCAGCATATTCATCTCTCTTCATCGAAGGTTGAAGGAATCGAGATGCTCCCGATCGAGATCGCCCTTAAAAAATATGACTGGCTTAAGGACTATTACTGGAATCTTGTCGACCGGGATAAAGACGAGTACACGAAGTTTGTAGCGGAAAAGGAAGAAAAAGAGGGTCCCCGCGGTTTCGTAGTTCTCGCGAGAAAGGGCAGCAAAAATATCTTTCCCCTCCAGTCCTGTCTCTTCATGAAGTCGGCGGAGATCCAGACAGTCCACAATATAATTATCGCAGAGGAAGGTGCCGAGCTTCACCTGATTACCGGCTGTACCAGCAGTATCGGCAGGGAGAAGGGGACACATTACGGCATAACCGAGATATATGTCGGGAAGGATGCCCAGGTCAGCAATACAATGATCCACACCTGGGGAGAAAACATAAACGTATTCCCCCGGAGTGCGACAAAAGTTGAAGAAAACGGAACATTCCTCTCGAATTACATCAGCCTGAAACCTGTCGGGAAGGTCCAGATGTATCCTGTCGCCGATCTTGCCGGTAAAAATTCGGTTGCCCGTTTCAACTCCGTTGTTCTGGCACCGAAAGGATCTCATCTCGACCTGGGCCAGCGTGCACTACTTAACGGCGAGGGTTCGAGCGCCGAACTTATTTCAAGGGTAATCACCTCGGGAGGCGTCGTATTTGCAAGATCTCATATTGCAGGAATTTCGGAGAACACCAAGGGCCATATAGAGTGCAAGGGTCTCATCCTTGAAGACGGTGTAATACATTCGATTCCTGAAGTGGAGGGGCGGCTTAAGAACACCGAACTTACGCATGAGGCGGCGGTCGGAAAGATCGCACGCGATGAGATCGAATATCTTATGGCGAGGGGTCTCGATGAGGAGGAGGCCACTGCAACAATTATCAGGGGATTCCTTGATGTCAGGATCAAAGGACTGCCCGATTCACTTCAGAAAGAGATCGATGCCGCAATTGATGCGGCCGAATCCGGATTCTGAACCTCATCTTTTTTATTACATCATCTCACATTTCATTCATACAGATGGATTATATCGATATCACGATCCCGCTTTCGGAAAAGACTCCGGTCTTCCCGGGCGACCCGGAGGTCAGGTTTAAGCCCCTGGTCAGGGACGGCTTCAGGCTGACATCAATAGAGTTGTCGTCACACAGCGGAACCCATGTCGATGCACCCTTACATTATATCGAAGGAGGCCAGAGTGTTGACCGGATTTCTCTCGGGAATATCAACGGTGAATCGATAGTCGTCGATCTGAGAGATTCCTGGCACTCATCGGGCTTTATCATGAGAGGAGATATCCCGGAAAAAACCGATGGAGTGAATATATTGATCCTGAACACAGGCTTTTCACCGGAATCTTCGGGCATGGATCATTATATGTCTGTAAGCACCGAATGTGCCGAATACCTGGCGGACTGCGGGTATACATGTGTCGTAACCGATGCACCCTCGATAGAAGCTTTCGACGGCGACGGAACGGTTCACCGCATCCTCCTTGGGAGAGATGTTTATATTATCGAGATGGCGGACCTGTCACATGTAAGTCCGGGAAGATACCATCTGTATGCAATGCCCCTGAAGCTTGAGGGCTGTGACGGATCACCTGTGCGTGCCGTACTTGTACCGTGTTCTAAGGAGGTTTGAGAATGAGTATTATATCTGATGCTGTTGATGAGATGGAGAAGAAACTTGCAGGAAGCGGCTGCGATCACGGTGTGGTGGCACTTTCAAAAAGTTCGGAAAACGAGATCTGCCCTTTTCTGGAGGGTGTATGTCTTGAAGCTTCATATGGCGGGAAAAGAGTCTTTATTGCCACTTCCTATCCCCTTGATGTGAAGACCAAGGTGTCGTTTATGTACGGGCAGGAACTGAATTCACCGGTCCAGAGAACAGCAGCATGTGCAATATTAAACAGCCTGTCCAGTTTCATCTGTTTTCCGAGGATCTCGGGAGCATGCCCGGAAGGCTGTGGCGAGAAGTGCCTTGAAGAGCTGATAGATGAGACTGCGGGCAGGAAGGTATATCTCAACGGAACGATGCCCTCCCTCAGGAAGAGACTTGAAGATCGTATCGTATCAGACCCGGAGTCTGCCGATATCATCATCGTATCAGGGGACGGATTGTTCTCCGACGAAGGGCTGGAGATCTGCGATCGATATAAGGACAAAAAAGAGATGCTCTTTTATGCTCCTGCCACGTCGGCCCTTGCAAATATGCTGAATCTGCGTCACTGGTGTCCTTATGGGCGGAAATAGTTAAAGTGCCGCGATGAGACTGTGGATGAACCGGGGAATCTCGCGAAGAGTGTCACTGTAGTCTGAACATCCCCAACAATACTTATTATATCGATAACGGCCGGGACTGGCCGGAGTAAAACCGGTTAATATTCCCCAACGCATATGACCGGATTTTCGTTTGCACTAATTTTCAGGCACACAGTAGTTGATCTCTGTATTTGTTTTGATATTTTCCTGTGTGTTTTTTTAAATTTAGTGCAAACAAAATTTTTAAATTCCTATCCGGGCCTGATATTCTGAGAAAAGGGTTTATGTCGGATATTTGGTTTGCACTTTCAAAGTGCAACTTAGTGCAAAGTAGTGCAAAAGTGCAAAGATGATCTTTTTCAAAGAGGTCTTCTGAGGTTGCGGGCATTCCGGTACCTGTTAAAGAGATACCCTGTTCGACTTCGGTTTCCTCTGCCATTTTCTTATCATCCCGCTCATTTTCTTCCCGCCGGATTTACGGGAAGACGATTAATTGGGATTTGATCCTGGATTATTTATATCGATGTCCGTTTTAAGGCATTTATTTTGTTTGTTTTACGGAATCAGTCCGGTGAGTTTTTGTTTCTCTTCTTTCTATTTTGAGCTTCGCCGTCTGTTGAACACTAGTGAAAATTGCCTTTTATACACACAGTTAGCGAAGACTCCTTTATTTCTCCAGAACGATCCAGAAACCCGAATCGTCGCTGATGCACCTGTATGATATTTCTTCCTCTTCGAGTGCCATTAGAATTCGTATCCGGTTCTCAACCGTTTTTTTCTTTCCTTCTTCGTCGTCTTTTTCCCATTCGGGATCTTCCTTAGCCATCTCGCCGCAGATGTAATCCCTTGTTTCGGCATCTCCGAATCCTCCGCCGATGAATGTTTTCCCTCCGGGTTTTAAGACCCTCAGGATCTCCGTAAATGCGGACTTCAGGTCATCCCAGAAGAAGATAGATCCCCGGCTTATTATCAGGTTGGCATATTCGTTATCGAAGGGCATATCCGTAATATCACCCTGGACGAACCTGCACCTGTTTTCGAGTTTTTCCCGGATGATATTCTCCTCGGCGTATTTCCTGTTTTCAGGCAGCAAGTCCATAAGTACGACTTCAAGATCTGTGATCTTTGCAAGAGATATGCCGAGCATTCCCGAACCGGCACCTGCATCTATGCAGATCCCTTCGGTTGTTCCGCAGACTTCTTTTATCCGCCCGGCAATTGCCGGATATGCAGGTGCAAAAAGCCCCCGCGACACCCTGGCCATCGACTCGGCTTTCTCCGCAGCAGACCTGTGTTCTCCCTGAGGCATTACGCCCTCCTCCTGGAGTCTGCCGGAAAAATTTGCAGAATGTTTTGTTTCATGTAAATTAGGTTCAATTTACATTTAGTTAATAGTTTAGAGGAATTAAACATTATATCTAAGATCTCATTCCTTTTGTATTAAATGTGCATGAAAGGAGCCTTTCAGCGTTCCGGGGAGATCACCGGCGAGCGGTTAGTTAAAGAGGATGATGTTTAGAATGAAGAACTCTCAGATTTTCGAAACAGCAAAGACAGAGGGGATAGAAAATCCGCCGGAGGGAAATCCGGTAAGATGTAATATCTGCGAGAAGAGGTGCACGATAGCCGGGGGTTCGACCGGCATATGCAGGATGTATACGGCATCGGACGGAGTCCTGAAGGAAAAATACCCCGGAATGCTCTTCGCTACATATCCTGTTTCGATAGAAAATATCCCCATTCTCCACTTCATGCCCAACGGAAAACTGATGCTCGTATCCACAATCGGGTGCAACTTTTCGTGTCCGGGCTGTGTATCCGAGATGATAATTAAAAACACGGATTCGGTCGCAAGGATGATGAAAAAAACCCTTCCCTGGGAAGTTGTGGAGGCGGCGAAATCAGAGGAATGTTCAGGGATCGTCTTCTGCCTGAACGAGCCCTCGGTATCCTATTACACTTTTCTCGATCTCATCAGGACCGCAAAGGAGAACGGCTTGGCAGCAGGGTGCTCGACGAACGGTTACATGACGGAAGAAGCCGTTCTTGGGGCTGCAAAACACCTCGACTTCGTAAACATCGGCCTTAAGGGATCAAGTCCCGAGAGGTATCGTGAATGCGGGGCGGGTTCCCCCGATCCAATATTCAGGAACATAAGGCTCCTGCACGAAAACGATGTTCATGTCGAGGTCTCGATAATGCATCTCCTCGGGAGGGAGGACGAGGTGCTGAGAGCGGCAAAGATGATCGGCGATGTTTCAAGGGAGATCCCGCTCCAGATAATGCCCTTCATGCCGCATGACGAGTCCCAGAGGGATTGGAGGCCGTCAGTTGCCGAATCCGAAGAACTCTGTGCCTCGCTTGGAAAATATCTCGACTATGTGTATATCTTCAATACTCCCGAGACAGAACGCCTGAATACCTACTGTCCCTCCTGCGGAAAGGTTGTCATAAAGAGGAAGTTCAACGGCCCGATGGGAGCAAAGGTGATCAGCTACAGGGATGGAGGAATATGCGAATGCGGGAGGAGTGCAGGAATTAAAGGAGAGATCAGGGCCGAGGGATTTGTTGAACCGAGGCACATGGGAGGATACAGGTCGATAAAAGCCCTCGATGCAATAGAAACCCACCTCGCCGTACTCGGTGTCACCGACAGTTCGAAGGTAATCGACGTCTGGATCGACACGGTAGAGAGCGGTTATCTCAGGGGTCTTCACAAGAAAAAATCCACTGCGGAAGGATTTTTCGACGACCTTCACCATTTCGCCTCTCTCGCCGGGGCCGAAGATAGTTACATGGCTATGTACGAAAAATATCACCCGGTTGTCGAGAATATATCGGAAAGAGCAGAAGGTGCGGAAAAACCTCCTGTATACTCGATAATGGCAAAACCGGTTCTTCCGCTCTTTGTGGATAAGATGGACATCGATCTGATACGTATCGCAGGAGGCCACCCTATAAACCTCGATCTCGGGCTGGACGATAAATCGAAGGAGATGGAGATCGATCCCGCGGTTGTTAACTCGTTCAGGCCTGAGTTCGTGTTTGTCAGCGGTAAAAGGGGAGATGACGAAGGTTTCTCGACCGAAGAGTGGAGGAAAGCCGGATTTGATATCCCCGCGGTTGAGAAAGGCAATGTATTCAGGTTCATATACCCTGACTCGGACAGCACCTTCAGCTGGTTGATTACTCTTATGGACATCGCAAACAGGCTTCACCCGGAGATCTTCTCGTTCGATCTTGATTATGAGAAGGAACGGCTCGGGATCTAAGTCCCGGCGCCGACTGTCCTCACTTTAAAAGTTTGGGCCGGTTTCGTTCATGAGCATGACCTCTGCACCTTCAAGCCTGTTATCTGAAAATACAACCGACGTTTCCGAAGACGAGCAGGATACGTTACCGTAGTAATCCGAGCATTTCATATCTGAAATATAAACCGCAAATGCCGGGAAGTCTCCCTGGAGGATTATGCTCTTAAGCGGGAGAAGCTGTTCTCCCTCCTGGAGGTAAATACCGTCATCTGCCCTGTACGTATATTCAAGATTCCCGTACATATTGTCCGAATAAACCGACAGGATACTGTCTTCGTAGCCCAGAAACGTCAGGTTGATCATGTCCACACCCCTGAGAAATTCTTCAGGATCTAAAGGATATCTGGTCGCGTAATCCGGGACTTCAGGTTTCGTCCGGTAAACTGTGACCGAAAACTTTCCGCCGGGCTTATCTTTGTTCTCATGGTATGATGTCGAATAAGTATCCCATCTGTCTTCCTTTTGTATGAAGTAGTCCAGACTGAATGACTTGATCTCTCCGTCCGCTGCCCTGTGCAGCCGGAAGTTGAAGAGTACTGCAGGATAGCCGGTTGTATCCGTTTTGTTCCGGATCATGTGCCAGCAATCTTCGAGATCGTTATCAGTTCCTGTCAGGTAAAAACTATTTTCAGTTTCAAATGAATTGCCGGAAAAAAGGAAATTCCATGAATATATCCACACTATGCTTACCCCTGCGGTAATGATTATGATCAGGACTAGCACTAAGATCAGTTTTGAGTTGTCTGAAAGATTAATTAGAGTTCCCCCGTTTATCTATGGTTATTCTGTAAAATTTTGTCTGCTTAAAACCCGAAAAGACTTTTCCCCGTTGATGTAAAAGAATCTTAACATTTAATCGTGATGAAGGATATAATGATCAAATATGAAATCATCTGACAGTCTTGTAGCCACAGGAGTTGTTATTGCGATAGTATTAGTGGTGATTTTTTCAATATTCCTCTTCTCAGGGCAGGTTTTCAGTACACAGAAACTTATTGAAGAGAAGACAGGCAGCGGGACTGATGCGGAAGTTATCGAAGGAAACACACCTGCAGCATTTTATGAAGGCGCTTATGTCGACCAGGAAAGTGTGGTCCTGAGCATTATTCCCACCAGCGATACGATCAGTGATTATACCGTGTCTTACGATATTGAAAAGCAGTACGGGGGAAATTATTCCCGGGAGGAAGATGTTGAGGGTGTTTCTCCTGAAAATCCGATTGTGATCAGCGTGTCGAGAATGGGGGATGAATGGGTGGATATATTTGTAAAGGTATATGGTGAAGACGGAACCCTGGTCTGGGAGAGCAACAGCGGTTATGCCTGAGATTGCCCCAGGGCATTATTCCTGAGATTTTGCGGACGGACAGTTATTTGCACAGGAGAAGGAAATCTTTCTGAAAGCAGTGGTTTCAATGGCCGATACAGAATATACCGACACGATATTTGAAAAAGAATGCTCCGTGGAACTGATAAAAGGAAGCTCGTTTGATTCATGCACTTTCAGGGACTGTAATCTTCCGGAATGTGATCTTTCGGGCAGGGATTTTACTGAATGTATATTTGAAAACTGTAATCTTGGCAATGTTAAGCTTAATGATACCGGGTTGAAGCAGGTCGAATTTAAGAACTGTAAAATAACAGGAACGGATTTCGGCAGCTGCAGGGACATTATTTTTGAAGTTTCGTTTGAGGACTGTGTAATGGATTTCTGCAATTTTTACAGGAACAATCTCAGGAAGACTTTGTTCTCAGGGTGCAGGTTGACTGAGGCGGATTTTCTGGAGTGCGATCTGAGAGAAGCTTCGTTTAAGAACTGCGATCTTCTGCGGACCGGTTTTATCCAATGTGATCTCTCAGATTCGGATTTCAGGACAGCCCTGAATTATGTAATCGATCCGGAGAAAAACAGGATTGCAGGAGCTAAATTTTCATATCCTGGTGTCCTTGGTCTCCTGGAAAAATATGATATAATCGTCGAATAAAAAATGGTTAATTTTTGGTTATCCTGAGACCTTCATTGTCGATCTTTGTGGCAATCGAGATCTCAAGTCCAAGTTTTTCTGCTATCTTCCGCATCTCTGTTTTCGGTTTTTCCGTTATTACGGCAATCGAAGGACCGACAGAGCTCATGCCTACGAATTCAAGTCCGGACCCTCTCAGTTTGCTCATATAGTGATAGATCTCAAAGGAGTTGTGCTCCACTTCGGCACGTTTCGACCCCCTGAAATCGATCTCGCTTATGACTTCGCCGAGAGTCTTAAGATCGTCCCTGATCAGTGCAGGGATGAGATCCATCAGCACCAGGTATGCTTTGAGTTCCCTGTCGCGGTAATCAAGCTCCCTCGCCCTGTTCATGAGCACGTTGAATTCGTCCTCTCCGTGTGCCTTCGCTTCGGTGGGAGGAATGATGATATAGACATTCTTGTCTGCCGCAAATGAATGGTGGCATACAAGATTCAGTTCGTCCCCGAGGACAGCCATGCCGCCGTAGGTTGCAGCTGCCGGCCCTACTCCCGTCTCAAAGCCATGGATAATATGCCCGTCGCATGTCTCTTCAACGTAGTTGTTCCCTATAAGAAGGCGAATCTGGTCCGAATCAAGTGGTGATCCGACAGCTGAATTCATTGCATGTCCTACTGCCAGAAGAACGCTTCCGGTTGAACCGAGGCCGACGTGCTTCTTTTCGTGGTCCGTGATCTTTATTGCAAATCCCCCGGTGTAACCGGTGACTTTTTTGAAAACCTCTACAAAATGCCTGATTACAGGCACCCTGTCGTATTCGATGGACACTTCCCCGTCTGTGCATGAGACGGTTGCATTAGTATAGAGCTTAATTGCAAACCCGATCCCGCCTCCTCCCGGCCTGTTGGGAGCAAACCGGTTCATGTCAAGGACGGATAAGTGTATCCTTGCAGGAGCGGTTACGATAAATGTGCCTTTTTCAGGAAACGGTTCTTTTTCAGGTTTTATTCCGAGTGTCTCTATGTTTTCACCGATATCGAATGGCGAAAACTCGTACTCTACAAGATCCAGGTCTCCGCCACGGATCGTTAATTTTGCCATGAATAATCTCCGTGTGGGTGAGCAGTCTAATATCTCTCATAATTACTTACGGTCGAAAAAGATGCTCTTACCTGAGGCCGACAGCGGAATGCCGTATGCGACATTGCAATCTCCGAGCCAACCGAGTTTCAGTGCTCCAACGCCTGCCGAAAACATAACCCTGTTGTCGACATTGTTCAGGGATGCGGTCTTAACCGCCGATCCGACTGCTATACCGAGGTCAGCCTGTCTCACCACGCAGTTCGGTCCGGAGAACGCAGAATCGATTCTGTTTTTCTCCTGTGCCTTGCGCATTTCACCGCACGTGGGATAGCCGCATCCTCCGCAGTTGAGCCCGAGGGACGAATCCCCCTTCTCACCTATAATCACGCAGCAGTCAGAGTCCCTTATGTTGCCTGCGTCACGTATAAAAAAGCCGAAGCCGTGCTTTTCTCCGAATTCTACCATTGATTCGGCAAGCGCGTTCAGTTCGTCATCCGATGCTATCCTGACCACCAGGGTGTCTGAACCCTTCGCTTTTGGGGCGGTCCGGGCTGAGACTGCCATCAGTTTTGCGACGATCATCACACCCTCTTTTTCGATAGACATCATGCAGAGATTGGGATTTATATCTTATAAAATCATTGATGCGGTTGGGTATTGAATTCGTTTGAGTAATTGATTTGGGCATAAGCCCCTATCGGGGCAGCCCAAGCGCAAATTTCTGCGAAACTTGCTTAATCGTGATAACCCGGCCTGGGCGCTACACTATAGTAATGTTCAATGATGAGATTTCATGAAAGGAAGTGGTGACCGAAGGCCGGGTTATCGCCGGCGCAAAGCCCTGAGGTCAGGGCGTGTTCGCGAAGCGAACTTGCGCAAGGGTTGCCTCTTTGGAAATTTTGTTCTTTTTAAAAATTGTTGTAAAAATCTTAGATAAAAATAAATTTAAAAATTAAACCAGAGGTAAAGAAAAAAATTATTTGTATTCTCTCTGGGCATAGGAATATTTGTCCGAATCTCCGCCTTTAAAGACGATATAGAGCCAGACATATAACGACTTCAACGTTCCGAACTGGACGTACCTTCTCATGGAGAATTTCACCCACAATTTTGAATTGAGCTTCACCTTCCCGATCTTCCTCATTCTCTGCGCAATCTCTAGGTCATCGCCTGCATCTATGCACTTGTACCCGCCGGTCTGCATATAGGCGCTGCGGGTGAACGCTGTATTGCACCCGAGCGTATAATACAAGGTATGCGTGTAATAGCCGATTCTTGAAAAGATGTTTGCAAGAGCGAGGTAGAATCTGAACTTGATCCCAGGCTCGAGAGGGAGCACCGTTCCGTACAGCTGGACAATCCTTCCATCCTTTTCAAACGATCTGATGATCTTTTCCAGCCAGTCTTCAGGGAGAACACAGTCTGCGTCGGTCGTCGCGATGATATCCGCCGATGAAACCGCCGCACCGTCGTTCCTTGCTCCTCCTACTTTTTTGCTTGTCTGGATCATCACTATATCGGCAAGAGGTTCGGCGAATTCCCGTGTTCTGTCCTTGGAATTCCCGTCGACAACTATAATTTCATAGCTGTCTCTTGGAATAGTCTGCTTTTGAAGAGATTCAAGGCAATTTACGATATTCTGCTCCTCGTTGAATGTCGGGACGACAACGGAGATCTTCGGCGTCATTTGTTCAAAAATGTATGTGATATAAGGCAATATAGGTTTGTCAGTGGGGTTGTTTCCTGTCTTTTACCATAATTGAAAGGACAAGAACAATGATGCAGCAGACGATTCCAAAGTACATGGCCGAATCGAATCCCTCCAGAAATGCTGATGGCTGTATATTTTCACCTTCTCCTGTTCCGGAGAAGAAGGTGAAGATCGCGGTGAATAATGCGGTACCAAGGGCACTCCCAAAATAGATTGCAGTACTCATGACTCCCGATGCGATCTCCCTGTCTTCGTCTTCGGCATGTTCGAGGATCCGGCTGCTGCCGGAGCTCATGAACGGCCCTCCCCCTATGCCCATGATGATGAGCGAGATTAGGATATATGGAAACGTCGTTTCAATGCCGAAGAGCGATATCATCACCATCGAAAGCAGGAATATTGCAGACGATGCCGAACAGATCTTCATGGCGCCGTGTTTATCTGCGAAATAACCGCCTGCAGGGCTGGTTATGGTTATTACAACCGAGGGCACAAGAAGAAGCATGCCGGCACCTGCCGCTGAAAGTTTAAGCACTCCTTCAAAGTAGAATGGCAGGAGAAGGAGAAGACCGCCGTATGCGGCCATGAAAAGGGTATATGCCGTCGTTGCGTAAGAAAAATTCCTGTCTGAAAACATGCGCATTTTTAATAGAGGATCTTTGACCCTGTTTTCTATGAACACAAACACTGCGAAGAGAATTATCGAGACGGCCAGAAATGCTCCAACGGACGACCAGTTCATAGTCTTATCCCCTGCAAAGCTCAGCGGTATCACAAGGAATGCCATTGCTGCAAAGAAGACCGCGGCTCCTGCATAATCGAAACCGCTCTTCCTGCGTGCATTAGGGATGTCTCCCGGGAGAATCCTTGCCGCAGTGATTATTGTGATGACCCCTATCGGGAGGTTGATGAGGAATATCCAGTGCCAGCTGAAGAATTCTGTCAGTAATCCCCCGAGCACCGGACCTATTGCAAATGCCAATGCCGAGGCGGCTGCGATAATTCCAAGTGATTTTGCTCTCTCCGATTCGGGCATATGCACTGCAACGGTCGCAACCGCCGAAGGAGCGATCATCGCAGCTCCCGTTCCCTGTATGAGCCGGAAAATGATGAGTGATGTAATGTCCCATGAAGCGGCGCAGAGAAGTGATGCAACGGTAAATATGGCAATTCCGGCGATGTATACTTTTTTTATTCCGGCGATTGAGAGGACTTTGCTGAATATTATCATAAGTCCGCTGAGTGCAACCAGGTAAACCGTGACGACAAGTGATGCAACACCCATCTCTGCATGGAAGTTGCCGGCAATATACGGAAGAGCTACATTGACGATAGCACCGTCAAGACCGTCCATAAAGGCCCCGAGGCCGACGACTGCAAGAATAAGAATATGAGGGAGGTATTTCCTCTCTGAAGTATTCATCAGGAGTTGTACTCAATCTCAGTATTAAAAGTATTTTGAAGATTTTTCATTCGTATTTATTCATGCGTACTTATTTTTGATATAGTCGAAGACGTGCCTGATGCAGCCGTCCATATTGATATATTCGAATTCGGAGAAACGGCCTACAAGGTCTATTCCCGATCCGGAGAAGTAATCGGTGACGATCTTGATATTCCTGAGGTAATCAAGATCGTAGACCACGTAGGCATATTCGAATCTTTCGACAGTTGTGTAGATCACTTTATCTCTTGAGGATATTATGCCCATATTGATAAGTCCGTCAACGCAGTGTTCGGCAATCTCGTCGTCTGTCATCTTCGAGACCTCGTCACCCTCGTTGAATGTAACTTCGGCAAGAACGGACGAACAGCCCGCAGGTGCGACCTCGGTCGAGTAGTTCGACGGGAAGGAGATCCTGTTGAACCGCCCGATCTCTTTCTGCGGAATATACAGCCACGAGATGTCGTTCATCTCTCCTTCAACACCGATGCCCACGCAGGCGATGGAGTTGTATTTAAGAGATTCAACAGCTTTTGTGACTTCCGCAGGTATATTCTCCAGGCACCTGACAAGACCCTGAACTGGTATCGTGGAGATGACGGATTCGCATACAATATCTTCCGTGCCGTTGCTTATTATGAACCCCTTATCGGTCTTTTTTATGGATTTCACTTCAAAACAGGTTCTTATATCCTCTTTTACCGGCTTTGCTATCGCATGGACCATGGCCTCGATGCCGCCCGTCACAGGATATGAAAATACAGCCTGGTGCGTGTAGCCCTCTGTCTCGATCCCAATCGCAGATTTGATAATGTCCTCGACAGGTGGCCTGGGGATTCTTCCGTCCACCCAGTGCATCGACATCTCCTCTGCCGGGTAGTTCCAGATCTTCTCGTTGTAGGGCACCATGTAAGACTCGGCGATTCCCTTTCCTAATGTATAGTAGATCCAGTCCCTGAAATTTCCAGGTTCTTCGATCTCGCCTTTTTCAACTGCGATAAGGTTCCTTACGAATTCATTTATACAGAAGAAGCAGTCTTCCGGGGGAAGCTGGTAAAGGCCGTTTTCGAACGGGTATTTGACATATCTGCCCTTGAAAAATATCTTGGTATTGCGGTTCCGCTCGTCTTTGTTCTCTTCCAGGACATCCCTCATAAATTCGAGGACTTCATTATCCCTGCTGAAGATAATGTGAGATCCGCCTATATCGAAAGTGAAGCCGTCTTCGGTCTTCGACCTGCACAGGCCGCCGATCTGCCTGTCTCTCTCGAGGATTATAATATCCTCCCCTCTTTCCTTTAGCAGGCGGCCAAGGGTAACTCCGGTCAGTCCTCCGCCCAGAATAGCGATTGTCACAAATATAATTTCGGCCTGTACGACTAATAATGTTGCCAGATGCATATTCTGCTACAGAACAGGATATGTATTTTTTTTGTAGTCGCAGAGCCTAATTATTGACAGATAATTCCTGAGGTTTGATAAATGGATACGAAAATTGAATCGGTAAAAGGCAGGGAAATTCTCGATTCGCGTGGGAATCCGACTGTCGAGGCAGAGGTGTTTTTGAAATGCGGTGCGATGGGAAGAGCGGCATGCCCGTCCGGTGCATCGACAGGAGTGCACGAAGCTGTCGAACTCCGCGACGGGGACAAGAACCGTTTCGGGGGCAAAGGAGTGCTTAAAGCAGTCTCGGCGGTAAACGGCCCTATCGCCGGAAAGGTCGCCGGACTTGATGCGAAGGACCAGTGTGCAGTGGACAACGCCATGATCGGACTTGATGGAACCCCAAACAAGGGAAAGCTCGGGGCAAACGCCATACTCACCGTTTCGATGGCAAATGCAAGGGCTGCTGCTGCCGCCGAAGGAATATCTTTGTGGAGATACCTTGGCAGGGACGACTGCGAACCGCTGCTCCCTGTGCCGTGCATGAATATCATGAACGGAGGTGCACATGCAAACTGGCAGGGTGCCGACCTCCAGGAGTTCATGATTGCTCCTTATGGGGCGCCGTCGTTCAGGGAGGCGCTTCGCTGGGGGGCCGAGGTCTACCAGGCGTTGAAATCCATCCTCAAGGAAAAAGGCCACAGCACTGCTGTCGGTGATGAAGGAGGATTTGCACCGAAGGTCCCGTCGAACGAGGAGCCGCTCCGACTTATTATGGCCGCGATTAAAAAGGCCGGATACAGGCCCGGCGAAGATATTGGAATTGTCCTCGACCCCGCATCGAGCGAGATCTTTAAAGACGGAATGTATGAACTTAAATCCGAGAAGAGGAGACTGACTCCCGCCGAGATGGTCGCCTATTACAAGAATCTCTGCTCGAAATACCCGATCGTTTCAATCGAGGACGGACTCGCGGAAGACGACTGGGACGGCTGGAAGATCCTGACCGACGAGATCGGGGATTCGGTTCAGCTCGTGGGAGACGATCTTTTCGTTACGAATGTGGACAGGATCAAAACGGGTATCGAAAAGGGTGTCGCAAACGCAGTACTTATCAAACTTAACCAGATCGGATCTGTATCGGAAACTATCGATGCCGTCATGCTTGCAAGAAGGAACGGCTGGGCTGCCATGGTCTCCCACAGGAGCGGCGAGACAGTCGATTCGTTCATTGCGGATCTTTCGGTCGCTCTCGGTACAGGCCAGATCAAGACCGGGGCTCCTGCAAGGGGAGAGAGGGTCGAGAAGTATAACCAGCTCTTAAGAATTGAAGAGGAGATGGGCGATTCGGCAAAATATGCCGGACGTTCAGCGTTTATCAGGTAATATACCAATTTTTTCATTTTTTGTGTGAATCTTCAGATCTCTATAAGATCCAATAGAGCCTCCTGAATGGTCCGGTCCGGGAATCTTATTAATAAAAAATATTGTTTACCTGTGTTCCTGAAGGTAAGAGACAACCTTTTCCCTCAGTTCATCCGCATGCGGAGTGAACCACAGGCAGAGAAGGTGGGATGCTTCCCTGACCCAGTAAGCCTCCGAATCCTGAATGTTTTCGTGTGCATAGACGCCGTGATAGAAGAGAACGTCGCTGTCATGGGTGCCGTGAACGATCAGGGCCGGACAGGTAATCTTTTCGACAGGCAGATCGGAAAGGAGAGATAACTGCTCCAGGTCGTTTTCAAGACCGGCCTTTCTGTGGTTATAATCCATAAGTGTCCGGACCATCCGGAAGAACGATCGCATCTGGTTGGGGTCCTTACGAGCTTCCTTTACCTGTGCTTTAATCTGCTCCGGGCGGCAGAGGGTGGAATGGGTGAGGACATCCTCCATGCTCTTTTCCGGAAAGTGCAGGGACATCTTCTCCATAAGTGTGACCCCGGGATTCGACATAACGAGCTTTTCCATAACCTTTCCGATATTTACTGAAAGGAGATATTGCGAAGACACTGCATCCATGGCAACAAGGCACTTTACCCGATCGGGATGACGGATTGCAAATTCATAACCCGGACCCCCGCCGGCAGAACCAAACAATAACGATACCTGGTCTATGTTCAGGGCATCCAGGAGTGCGGCAATTGCATCAGCCTGTTCGGCCGGAGTCTTCCCTGCGGAAAGAGGTGTTCCCAGGTAGCCGGGGCGGCTGACGGAGAGAAGCGAAAAACCTTTGGCGGTGATCCAGTCGAAGAGGAATAGTGTCTGGTCGTAACCTCCGGGTGCACCATGAAGTCCCAGGATGACCGGGCCTTCCCCAATGAGAGAATATTCCATCGTCCCGCAGGATGTCTCAATAGTGCGTTTTGTTGTAAGGAGTTCATCCTGTTTTTTAATCTCATCCTTCAGCCAGCGGTGATAATCCGACGAAAAGAGATCGTCTGACGGTTCCTGTGCCATGAATATTTGTTGAGACAGCATGGTAAAATCAATTTTTATATCCCTGTTCCGAAGTTCCGAAAAAAAGATCAATATATGGATCGCGGAAAGATGATGACATTAATTTCTCTGTTTTTAGTATATCATCGTGAGATTACAACATAGCATTTCTTTCAAAAATTATATATTATACTGATTCTATTCTACAGTTTGAGAGGGGTGCTGTTCTGAAGGATTATGAAAGCCTTAGATCTGCAATGGTTCGATATCAGATCGAAGGAAGGGGCATTTCAGATGAGAATGTCCTGAGAGTCATGGGTGAGATCCCCCGCCACCTGTTTGTCCCGGAAAATATGGCGGGATCTGCATATGAAGACTGTCCACTTCCAATCGGGTACGGCCAGACCATCTCCCAGCCTTACATTGTAGCGGTCATGACCGAACTCCTCGAGCTGAAAAGTACCGATCTGGTTCTCGAACTGGGTACAGGGTCAGGTTATCAGGCAGCCGTAATTGCAGGGATAGCGAAGTTCGTAAGGTCTTACGAACGCGTCCCCGAACTTGCCGAATATGCGAGAAACAACCTCGAAAAAGCCGGAGTATCGAATGTTGAAGTCATATGCAGTGACGGTACTGACCCGGAACCTTACGGGGACGGTTATGATGCCGCCGTCGTTACCGCTGCATCCCCGGATATTCCCGAATATCTTTTCCCCCTGATGAAAGAGGGAGGAAGGATCGTGGCTCCTGTAGGAGGTTATTATATGCAGGATCTGGCAAAAGTCCGGATCACAGGCGGAAAACCTGTCGTGACATATCACGGGGGATGCCGGTTTGTTCCTCTCCTGGGAGCGAGGGGCTGGAAGGAATAAAACCTGTTTTTTTATCCTGGTATTCCATATTAAAAATTGCCGCTCTGCCAAGAATGATATACTCAGCCGTCCTATTATACTGGAATGGTTTCTTTTTTGAAATTCAACGAATTAAATATTTCACCCGAGATCCTTCGGGCAATAGAAGACATGGGTTTTGAAGAACCCACTCCAATACAACAGCGCTCAATTCCTATTATTCTTTCAGGCCGCGATGTTACTGGACAGGCACAGACAGGCACGGGCAAGACCGCCGCGTTTGCAATTCCGCTAATCGAGAATACCGAGCCCGAAAAATGTTCGGTTCAGTCGATTGTTCTGTCGCCTACCAGAGAGCTTACAATACAGATATCAGAGGAATTCAACAGGCTTCTTAAATACCGCAAGGATATACGCGTTCTTCCCGTTTATGGCGGACAGGCTATCGAAAGGCAGCTTCATGAACTGAAGAAAGGTGTTCATATCATTATCGGCACTCCCGGGAGGGTTATGGATCACATGAAGAGGGGAACACTCTCTTTATCCGGTATAAAGACTGTAGTCCTTGATGAAGCGGACCAGATGCTCGAGATGGGATTCCGCGAGGACATGGAGGAGATCCTTTCACAGGCTCCGGGGGAGAGGCAGACTATTCTCTTCTCGGCCACAATGCCCAAGCCTATCCTGAAGATCTCGAAATCGTTCCAGAAAAAGCCGGAGTTTGTCACGATAAACCCTGGACAGCTCACTGTTCCCCTGATAGAACAGAAATATCTCGAAGTTCGTGAAAAAGATAAACTCGAGGTGCTCTGCAGGCTGATAGATATCAATTCCTCCGATTTATCGATGATCTTCTGCAATACGAAAAAGGCAGTCGATGAACTGTCCGAGATGCTCCGCTCAAGGGGGTATTTCGCCGAGGGCCTGCACGGGGATATGAAGCAGCAGCAGAGGGATCGCGTAATGGGCCGTTTCAGGAGCGGTTCGATCGATATCCTCATCGCTACCGACGTTGCGGCAAGGGGTATCGACATCGATGATATCGATGTGGTCTACAACTACGATGTCCCGCAGGATGTTGAATATTATATTCACAGGATTGGAAGAACCGGCAGGGCCGGGAAGAGCGGGATGTCGTATACATTCGTCAGCCCGAAGGAGATCTACAAGCTCCGGATGATAAAGAAGATAGCAAAAGTGAATATCGTCCGGATTGCGATACCTAACGCAGCCGATGTGGAGAATTCTAGGATCGAGAAGGTTCTTGACAGGGTGAAATCGATTATCGCCGAGGAGGATATCGGTCTTTACATACCTGCTGTCGAGAGGCTTATGGAGGAGGATTACACTCTCTCGGAGATCTCTGCGGCACTTTTAAAGATCCAGCTTGAAGGCAGCAGCGGAAAGGTGCAGCCGGGGGAGGAATTCGAACCCGGAGATACCGGTGCAGAACCGGGAATGGTGCGCTTCTTCGTCAATATCGGTAAAAACAAGGGTGTCCGTCCTTCGGATTTCGTAGGAGCAATCGCAGGCGAAGCCGAAATTCCGGGAAACGAGATCGGTGCGATTAATATTATGAAGGACTTTTCCTTCGTTGAGATTCCGGAGCAGTATGCAAAGACTGTCTTTGAAGTGATGAACAGGGGCACGATTCGCGGGAACGAGGTTTCCTTTGAACCTGCAAGAAGAGAACGGAAGCAGAGATCAAGATACTGATTTTAGAATTTAGTTCAGGGAGGAGGAGGCCCCCTCCCTGTGACCCTCCCCCCTATCGCGATATGTCGCAGGAGGGATGGACGAGCATCCCTCCTACTCCTGTTTTTTTGCCGGAGATCATCTATCACAAAAGCACAAAGCCCTGAGTTCAGGGTGTATTCACGGAGTGAACCGAAGGGCTGTCTGTTGCCCCTTCGAGACCTATGGCGACCATCTTTCACATTGCACGATAGTGTAAATGAGGGAACTTGCGAAAGGGGTACCCTAAAGGGGCTTTATTCTTTAGAATTATCTTTGTTTTTAAAAATCATCAAGTCTTGACTGTCTGCTTTTTGCCGAATCAAAACCGGAGAGCGAAACTCCCAGCGATCTTACAGGTCTTTCGTCATATAGATCTGTAAAGATTTCCTTCGCTTTTTCGTATATGACGGTCAGATCGACGGTTGGGTGAAGGAAGGTATCCGCCTTTGACCTGTCGATAAACCCCGCGTACCTGATCTTAACCGTAACCGTCCTGCATGAATATCCCCTGAGTTCAAGTCTTGACTGAACATTTTCACAAAGATTTGAGAGATCCGACAGGAGGACGGATGTATCCGAGACATCCTCCGGGTAGGTTATCTGCTTCCCGATGGACTTCTGGCCCTCCTTCTCCCTGACCTCGCTGTCGTCGATTCCACGGGCAAGCCTGTGCATCATGATCCCGTGTTTTCCGAAGGCATCTTTCAGTTCCTGGATATCACAGCCTAAAAGATCCTTAATAGTGACAATTCCGTGCTTTTCAAGTCTTACTTTTGTCTTTTTACCGATCCCTGGTATTGCATCCACAGGAAGCGGGTCGAGGAAGTCCCTGATCGCATCTGGTCTTACAATGGTCATTCCTGCTGGCTTGTTCATGCCTGATGCAATCTTTGCGATAACCTTGCCTGGTCCGATCCCGACAGAGCAGGTTAGCCCTTCGGCCTGGAAAATCCGCTCTTTGATCTCCCTCCCGACAGATTTGGCATCATCGTATGAACCGATGCAGGATATGTCGAGATATGCCTCGTCAATGCTGACCTGCTGGAATTTGTCAGAATATTCTCTCATGATGTTCATGACATTTGAGGATGTTTTTTTGTAGAGCTGCATGTTTACAGGCAGGAATATGCAGTCCGGGCAGAGCCTGTATGCCGTACTCACAGGCATTGCCGATCTTACTCCGTATTCTCTGGCTTCGTATGAGCAGGTGCTCACGACTCCCCTGCCTTTTCCTCCTTTCGGATCGGCCCCCACAACAACAGGTTTTCCTTTGAGCGACGGGTTCTCCCTGACCTCCACTGAAGCGAAGAAGCTGTCCATGTCTATATGCATAATTATTCTTTGGGCAGGGCGGTTTTCCGTCATCGAATTATGACCATATTCGGATTTATTCCATTATAAAAACTTGTGGCGGAGGAAAAATGTGAAGAAATGCGTTTCGTTCCCGGATCACGTTTTATTTATCTCTCATTAAACCCTAAATGCCATCGTATGATACTAAAGAAGTTTGTCGATTCAGTGGATTATCATGTAAATAAGGACGATATTGAAGGCCTTTTAGTCCGCTTTTACATCACGGCCGATGATCCGGGATCGCCAAACTCAATGTGGGTGATGGAGTTTGAACCCTCAGGTTTTGCTAAGATGCATTCACATAAAGAAGAGCATTACCTGTATGTCCTTGAAGGCATCTGCGAATTAAGGAGCAAGGATGGCAGAATATCTACGGCAGAAGCAGGAGACTCCATATTCGTTCCGGCGTGTGAGGAGCATGAGATTGTCAACTCCGGCGATTCAGTCCTCAAAATGCTCTCACTGATGCCTATTTTAAAAGGTGCAACAGGAAGATCGACGACCCCCTGTGATTAAAAAGAATATTTGAGATTAGTCTCTTGGTTTGATAAACGGCCCGGTCATCGTGATATCGAGCACTTCTTCCGAATTCTTCGGTGTGAGAAGACTTACCACGATCATTGCAATGGCCGCACACGAGAGTGAATAGATGGAGTAGTGCATAGGAAGTTTTGCAACGTACTGGTTCCAGTATGCAAAAATCCCCGAACCGATAAGCCCCACGATCATTGCTACGAGTGCTCCATGTGTCGTTGCACGCCTCCAGTACAGGCCGGCGATGAAAGGAACGGCAAATGTTGAGAGCATCACCCCTATTCCCATCCAGATCAGGAATGCCAGCATCTCGGGCGGATTAATCGCCAGGACCAGTGATATTGCAGCAGCGATGAAGACGCATACCTGGCTTAATCTCAGCACCTGCCTGTCTGATGCATCGGGTTTTAGCAGGTTTTTATAGATATCCCATGAGAACATGGTTCCGATTGTCAACATAAGCCTGTCTGTTGTAGACATCACTGCAGAGAGGACAATCACTGCAAAAAGCGCCCATATAAGCATGTTTGGAGACGCAAATTCGACGCCATACATAAAAGCGAAATCCTGGGCGTTTACGGTTGCGGGCAGGACCAGCTTCCCTTCTTCTACCAGAACCCGGACAGCAAAGCCGGAGATCTTCACCAGGGATATTACGACAAGATATAGAACGAATGCAACCAGCGGAGACCATTTGAAGAACTTTTCTTCCTTTGCCGCAAGAACATTGTTTACGACATGCGGTGCACAGGCAAGTCCGATCGTCAGCATGATTACAAAGCCTACAAGGTACTCGGGTGTGCAGTACGCGTATGATGCATAAGCGCTCGGGAAGTATGGCTGGATCAGGTTGGGATCGATGGAAGAAAGTACTGTATTGATATGCTCAAGCCCTCCTGCTGAAATGATGACCAGCGGTGCCATAATCAGGACGCCGATGATAAGGATCCCACCCTGTATCAGTGTTGTCCATGATACTGCGTACATTCCTCCGATGACCGTATATGCCGTAATGATGATGGCGGCAATTAGAAGGGCAACGACATGATCGATTCCGAATAGCCAGACCAGCACTATGCTTATTGCAGTATACTGGCCGACGAGGTATATCAGCGAGACTATAATCCCTGCAACTGCCGATACTCCCCTGACCGCCTTGGGACTTTCGAATCTCTGGGCAAAGTAATCCTCTACGGTCATATATCCTGACCTTTTGCCGATATAGTGCAGTTTCACACCGAAGACAATTATCGCAAAGGCTGCTGCAAGCGGAACGGCGAGCTCTTCCCAGAATCCGGGCCACCCTGAAGCAAAACCGAATCCGCTGACGCCTACAAGAGTCATTCCTGAGCATACTGATGCGACCATCAGGATTGTAAATACCCAGAATCCCAGGGAACGCCCTGCAAGTATGTAGTCCTCGCTGGAATGCACTTTTTTAGATGCCCAGCTCCCTATTGCGAGCAGGCCTATAGCATAAAGCACTATTACGCCGATTGTTAACCAGTCCCCGCTCATTCTTCTTCCTCCTTAAATGTAAGGCCCCAGTAAAGGAGAACGAGAATTATCAGCGCCGTAGCAAATCCTGTGGCAAATATTGTTGAAAATGGAAGACCAAACATAAACTCCATGCTAATGTGTGCCACGCTAACATATAACACGATCGATATTTCTTTGGAGCTTGTATTTACAGAGATATGATGTTCGAGAGATATTTCCAGAATTTTAAACTGATTTTTTGTATTTTTTTGATCCAATGAAAATTATAAATATTTATGGTTTATTAAAACCCGGGGATACAGGATAGATCAGGCCAAACCTTTCGGTAACAGAGGGTCTTCGTTTTTTTCATCTGGTGCTCAGAAAAAGATATGACTCTGGAAAATATTTGTTCGATACCCGAATCCTAGTTCTTTACAGATTGCGGTTCGAGCATTTGTCTTACAATTTCCTTTACTTCATCTGACCATTCTGAATCACTGGTGCCTTTCGCTGGTTTCCCGTCCGGCTGCATATTATCAGGAACAAATTCCCTTCCCCCGAGTTTTTCCGCCACCTTTTTTCTAACACATTTTCTAAGGTAACTGCCTTTGCAATAATTGTTGATCAGGTGGTTGACTCTGGCTCCGCCGTTTGCCGAGTATCTTCCAATCCATTTGCATGTACCGAAGAATGGACAATTTGCCATTATAAATCAAAAAGGGGAATTCTAATATAAAAAGGTATTGTATGTTGCAGTTAATGCCTGAAATGGCGTACTCCGGTGAATACCATTGCAACATTAAGCCTGTTTGCGGCTTCGATTACTTCTTTATCACGTATGGAGCCTCCCGGCTGAAGGAGGGCGGTGGCACCGGCTTTTGCTGCTACTTCCAGGGTGTCGGGGAAGGGAAGGAATGCGTCAGATGCGACAGCTGAATCCTTTAATGAGAATTGTGCCTTCGAGACCGCGATTTCTGCAGAATTTACCCTGTTCATCTGGCCTGCACCGATACCAAGTGCTGATTTTTTGTCTGCAAAGATAATTGCATTGCTCTTTGTATGTTTGCAGATCTTCATTGCAAGCTTCATTGCTTCCATCTCATCTGCTGTCGGTTCGCGCTCTGTTACGACCTCCCAGTTTTCAGTGATGTCTTTCGGGGTTTTCTGGACGAGTGCGCCGCCGTCTATAGTCCGGAGTTCCTGTGTCTCCTCATCGGGCGGAAGAACAAGAACACGCATGTTCTCTTTCCTTTTCATTATTTCGAGCGCTTCTTTGGTATAGGATGGTGCAATTACGACCTCGATGAATGTTGATGCGATCTCCTCTGCCATGTCCGGCCCTACTTCCCTGTTTAATGCCACTATTCCGCCGTATGCAGACACCGGGTCGACGTCTCTTGCTCTTATGTATGCCTCATGAAGCGTGTTGCCGATTGCAACACCGCAGGGATTGTTGTGCTTAACGATAACCGCGGCTGTCTCATCGAATTCACGCAGGAGCCTGACTGCGGAGTCTGTGTCCAGGTAGTTGTTATAGGACATGGCCTTGCCCTGGAGGGATTCCTGGCCCGCGATTCCGCTTTCTCCGTATACCGCTGCTTTCTGGTGAGGATTTTCACCGTACCTGAGCTCTCTTCCGTTCCTGAACTGAACTGAAAGAACTTCGGGAAACTCAGATTCGATGGAATATAGGTAATTGCTTATTGCACCGTCATAGGCGGCCATTCTTGCAAAGACCTTTCTTGCAAGATAGAGCCTTTCGGCTTCTGTCAGGCCGTTCTCCTTAACAGCGGCCTTTATGAAGTCATAGTCCTTCGGGTCGGTTACCACTGCGACGTCCCTGAAATTCTTGGCCGCAGCTCTTATCATTGCAGGTCCGCCGATGTCAATATATTCAACGAGTTCGTTTAAAGGCAGCCCTTTGCCTGACATATCTTCGAACGGGTAGAGATTTACGACAAGGAGGTCTATCTTTTCGATACCGCGCTCTGCCATAACCGCGTCATCGATTCCTCTCCTTCCCAGGAGGCCTCCATGTATCTTCGGGTGGAGCGTCTTAACCCTGCCGTCCATCATTTCGGGGGCTCCGGTATATTCCGAGACTTCGGTGATCTCAATTCCCGCATTTGAGAGCTCTTTTGCAGTGCCGCCGGAACTCAAAAGCTTGAAATCATTTTCAACCAGAGTTCTCGCAAGATCTACAATTCCGGTTTTATCCCATACCGATAGAAGTGCATACTTCATGTCTATTAATATGGATTTGAAAAAGAAATAATGTATACCTCCGGTTTCATCCGGATCTGAACTTATATCAAAATAAGAAAATCAGGCTTATCTGATTTGTCGGCCTTTCTATCTGATTCGATCTTACATATTTGGAGAACTATTATATAGAACTGTTTGCAGATAGATAATTAATATTATATAGAACTACTAACCATTTAGTATGGTATAAAGGTTAAAAATCGACTATATGGAGTATTGGACGATGAATGATGAGGATCCAGAAAATAGAACAATCACTGATTCGGACCAGGACTCCCTTTCAATGGAAGACTATGCCGTTGTTGGGGATTATGAAGGGGACGAAACAGGGGAGTGTAACGATTCCGGGGCGGCAAAGATAGCTGAACTTCAGGCCACGATTGATGAGCTGAACGACAGGTACCTGCGCTTTGCCGCGGATTTCGAAAATTTCAGGAAAAGAAGCTCCCGTGAAACGAATGAAAAGGTGAACCGGGCAATCGAACAGTTTGCATCAGGAATACTGGAAGTTGCAGACAATCTTGAAAGAGCCGCCGGTTCTGACGATTCGTCCCTTCGCGAAGGGCTGGAACAGATTCAGAAGATCCTCAGAAAAGTTCTCGAACAACATTCAATACGTCCCATTGAGTCGGTAAACAAAAAATTCGATCCTGAAAAACACGAAGCCATCGCCTATGTCCCTTCGGACTCCGAAGAGGGTACTGTAATCGATGAAGTCTCATGCGGGTACTGCATGGGGGATCGTGTAATCAGGACTGCAAAAGTCGCAGTATCTAAAGGAAAAACTGAAAAAAATTAAAATGAGGAGAAATAATAATGGCATCAAATAAAGTTCTCGGAATTGATCTTGGAACGACCAACTCATGTATGTCGATTATGGAAGGCGGAAAGCCTGTAGTCATTCCAAATGCAGAGGGCGCAAGAACGACACCTTCGGTAGTAGCCTTTTCAAAAGACGGCGAACGCCTGATCGGAAGCGTTGCAAAACGCCAGGCTGTAACAAACCCCGACAGGACAATAATCTCGATAAAGAGGGATATGGGAACCGACCGGAAGATCAAGATCGACGATAAGGTCTTTACACCCCAGGAAATCTCTGCGATGATCCTCCAGAAGCTCAAGGTCGATGCAGAGGCATACCTTGGCGAGGAGATCAAGAAGGCAGTGATCACGGTTCCTGCCTATTTCAACGATGCACAGAGGAATGCTACGAAAGACGCCGGAAAGATTGCAGGCCTCGAAGTCATGAGGATTATAAACGAGCCGACGGCCAGTGCACTTGCATACGGCATCGAGAAAGAAGGGGATGCAACCGTCCTGGTCTTTGATCTCGGTGGCGGAACTTTCGATGTATCAATACTTACACTTGGAGACGGTGTCTTCGAGGTTCAGGCAACTGCCGGAGACAACCATCTCGGAGGAGACGACTTCGATCACCTGGTTGTTAAGTATCTTGTCGATGAGTTCAAGAAGCAGGAGGGCATCGATCTCAGCTCGGACAAGATGGCGATGCAGAGGCTCCGCGACGCAGCAGAGAATGCAAAGAAAGAGCTTTCGACAGTCCAGAAAACGAATATCAACCTGCCTTACATTACAACAGATTCAAGCGGCCCGAAGTTCCTCGATATCGACCTTACAAGAGCAAAGTTCGAGCAGCTTATCGGCGACCTTGTCGACAGGACGATCGGCCCGGTCAAGCAGGCGTTAAGCGATGCAAAACTTACGGCAAAAGACATCGATCATGTCCTCCTTGTAGGCGGTTCGACGCGTGTCCCTCTTGTGCAGGAGAGGATAAAGGCGCTTCTCGCAAAGGAGCCGGACAAGGGAATAAACCCTGATGAGTGCGTGGCAGTCGGTGCATCGATCCAGGGAGGAGTCCTTACAGGCGAGGCAAAGGATGTTGTTCTTCTTGATGTCACACCACTGACGCTCTCGATCGAGACCCTCGGCGGAATCGCGACAAAACTCATCGAGAGAAATACGACAATTCCGACAAAGAAGAGCCAGATCTTCACAACCGCGGCCGACAACCAGACAAGTGTCGAGATCCACGTAGTTCAGGGAGAGCGTGCGATGGCATCCGACAACTTCACGCTCGGAAAGTTCCAGTTGACCGGAATTCCGCCTGCACCCCGCGGTATTCCCCAGATCGAGGTGACATTCGATATCGATGCAAACGGAATCATAAATGTCTCCGCAAAGGATCTCGGAACAGGAAACCAGCAGGCGATCACGATCTCGGGCGACAAGAGACTCTCCAAGGATGAGATCGATGAGATGGTAAACAAGGCGAAGGACTTCGAAGATGCCGACAAGAAGAAGCGCGAAGAGATCGAGATAAAGAACAGCGCCGACAACTCGGTCTTCGCAGCGGAAAAACTCCTTAAAGAGAGTGAGGATAAGATCGAGGCGGAAGACAAAGGAAAGATCGAGTCTGCCCTTGAAAAGGTCAAGAAGACCATGGAAGGAGAGGACATCGAGGCCCTGAAGAAGGATGTCGAAGAGCTCCAGGAGGCTGTTTTCGCCGCGACAACGAAGATCTACCAGAAGGCGCAGGCAGAGGCCGAAGCGGCCAAGGCCGGAGAAGGCGCTGATGCTGCAGGCGAGGATGAAACTGTTGTCGATGCCGATTACGAAGTAAAAGACGACGAGAAGAAGGAATAAGTCTTGGGTTCGGGATGTAACGATGGGTGCCAAAAACTACTATGACGTCTTGAATGTTTCGAAGGACGCAAACGAACAGGAGATAAAAAAGGCATACCGCACCCTGACGAAGAAATACCACCCGGATGTCTGCAAGGAAGAGGGCGCCGAGGAGAAATTCAAGGAGATAAACGAAGCCTACAGCGTCCTCTCCGATTCCCAGAAGCGGGCCCAGTATGATCATATGGGTCACGAGACCTTTACAAATGCCTCCAAAGGCCAGTATACAGGGGGAGGCTTTGGCGGTGCGGGTTTCAACGCCGATTTCGGCGGATTCGGGGATATATTCGATGCATTCTTCGGCGGCGGTGCGGGCCAGCGGAGAGGGCCACGCGGCCCCCAGCCGGGAGCCGATCTCCTGATGCGGGTTCAGGTCACCCTGAAAGATGCGGTCCTGGGAACATCCAAGGATATCGATGTGATGCACACCGAGGCCTGTGAGGAATGCGAAGGCACCGGAAGTTCTACTAAGAAGACCCGGGTATGCCCCCGCTGCGGGGGTTCGGGCCAGGAGAGGCGTGAGAACAGGACTCCGTTCGGTAGTTTCGTGAGCATGACCACATGTTCGCAGTGCAGGGGCCGCGGGAAGATTCCTGAGCAGACCTGTTCAAAGTGCGGTGGATCAGGGCATAAAAAGGTTAAAAGGACGATCACCGTCAATATACCTGCCGGCATCGAGTCGGGCATGCGGCTCCGCATGGAAGGGTACGGCGAGGCGGGAGATCCGGGTGCGTCAAACGGCGATCTCTTCATAGAGGTTGATGTACTGGCGGACTCCAAATTCAAACGCCTGG
>NZ_KN360934.1:95976-104862 GCF_000784355.1 Methanolacinia paynteri
CCGTGGGTACAAAAGTCGATATAACCACCATAGACGATCGCGAAGTCGAACTCAAGGTTCCTGCCGGAATTCAGCACGGAACTGCGCTAAAGATCCCGGGAGAGGGTGTAAGACGGCGCGGAAGGCCGGGAGACCTTTTGGTACGCGTCAATATTTCAATACCCAAAGACCTCGGCGACGAGGAGAAGGAGCTCTATAAGCGTCTCCTTGAGATAGAATCCGAGAAAAAGGACTCTAAAAAGGGCGGATTCTTCCAGGGTATGATGGGAAAGAAGAAAGGTTCGAAGAAGTAATTCTTCCTGAATTCATCTTTTTTTGTATGAACATTTTTTTCGCCAGCCAGCAAATAGTTCTGGGCTGATCTATGAAACTGATCTTTGAATTGTCCGGTGAACATCCCAGGATCCCGTTTTGCGAGATTGAGTGCGTCGGAAAACTGCTTGAATGCGCTGAACAGGTCGCGGTTGCGGAATGTCCCGATCCGGATGAGACTGAGCGCCTTGCAATGACCCATGTTGTTATGGAGTATCTCGGGGAATGCAATGCGGATCGATCTTCATTTGAAGATCTTTTAAAGAGCCTGAATATAAAATCCGGGAAGAGTTTTGCAGGACGGGTTAAGAAGATCTCCGGAACAGCTATCCCCGACTCCCAGCTCGATCTCGAACGGTGTATCGGTTCTCATATATCCGGGCAGGTATCTCTTAATTCGCCTGATGAGGAATACAGGGCGGTTTTCTCAGGTGAACGGTGCTTCTTCGGGCGGGTACTATACAGGATAGATCGCGGGGGATTTGCATACCGCAATCCTATGAGAAGGGCATTCTTTCACCCTGGTGTCATGATGCCTATTATGGCAAGGACGCTCGTCAACCTCTCTTTTGCAGGTGAAGGCGATCTGCTCCTGGATCCGTTCTGCGGGACAGGCGGTATTCTGCTTGAAGGGCAGCTCCTTGGGTGCAGGGTAATCGGGTCGGATATGGACAGGTTCATGCTTGGAGGATGCAGGGAAAACCTTCCTTCTGCAGAGGTTCTCTGTGCCGATGCGACTAATCTCCCTCTTCCGGACGGATCGGTGAATGCGGTTGCCACCGATCTCCCATACGGCCAGTCGGTCTGCATAAGAGCAGAATCCATGAATAAACTTTATAATGATTCGCTTGCAGAGATAAGGCGTGTGCTAAAGCCCGGAGGGCGGGCTGTAGTTGTAACTCACGTGGACATCCGCGAAATTGCCGGGAGGCATTTCGATATAATTCAGTATCATCAGCAGAGAGTTCATAAGAGTCTGACAAGAAACATAATGGTGATGAAATAAACGGCATACCGTATTTTTCGGCTTATGTCGGTAAATAATAAAATAAAGGCCTCCTCTGGAGCTTCATATACCGGATTTGACAATAGATGAATACACTTGAATGGATAAAGGCGAATTTTGCGCGGAAAAAGCCTGACCGGAAACTTGCCCGGAAGTCTATAAGACATTTAAAGAAGATTGAGAAGAAGCAGCTTTTCTCTGAAGATATGTCCCAGATGAGGGCGTCTGAAGGGAGATGGTATGAGTCCCTTATATACGAAATGCTCCTTGAGGTATCCGGGAGATCCGATATGGTCAAATATATCGTTCGCAAAGGAGCGGATGCTCCGTTCCCGCCCCCTGAGATCGAAATGGGACAGAACGGACTCTTCTATTCCAACCGCGGGGATATAAACATAAGAGGCAACGGACAGGATATTGCGGAAGTTGACATTCTCTGGGTTGATAATGAAAATCGGATCTCGTTTGCCGAGATTGTCACATCCGCCTCCGATCTTAAGGACCTGGAGGTCGAGGTTCATTATAAGAAGAGATTGCTCGGTTATCTCTACGGGCAGGTAATTGTTCCTTTTGTTCTTTTTTCATCTGTGGATATATCGAGATCCTCGATCATCCGCCGGCTTGTAAAGGAGACGGAGAGTGTCGTGATAATCACGCCGACATGCGAGGAGATAAAGACCCTGCTTACCCCTTCTTCGATAAGAGGGGTGCCGAGGAAACCTGTAAATCATCCAAAACTAATCGATATTGCCGATATTCCGTTAAAGAGACCGTTCGATTACCTTTCCCTGCATAACAAGAAGAGAGACAAACTTATCGGGATGATGCTTGCGGGAAAAGGAAAGGAGGAGATGATGAAGAGAGACGAGATTCCTCCCGTATCCAAAAAGATCATTATCGGCGCCCTTTATCCTTCCGGTATCAAGGCTTTGATGCAGAACAGGACATTTACGATGAGGGGGAAGATACATTCGATAGATTCTATCGAAAGGGACTACTCGAAGGTTGTTCTTGCGATTGATATACCTGAGTACGAGCCGGTGATCTATATGAAGTCCAGGATGAAGGAGGAGTACGTAAAGATCGTCAGGAAAAAATCGGGGGAGCTGAAGGTCGAGAGCAAGCGGACTCCCCAGATGACAGGCTTTTATCTCTGGCTGGAGAGTTTGAAGCCGACAATAGGTGCAAAGATAGCCATAAAATATGGCAATGTCTTCCTGAGGAAGTAATTGCTTAAATACGGAGATTCTCCGTTAGAATATCTTTATTGATATTTTATTTTAGGAATCACCCGGAAAACCTGAACTCTTCGGTATCCTGTATCGTTTTGTTGTCCGTAATGATCTCCGCACGGATGAAATATGACTCACAACAGCACCATTCTGTAGTGTTCACAAGACAGTTCCATGTGTTATTTTCCTCAAAACCCTGTACTGCGTATACAACAGATTCTGTGATCTCAGTGCTGCAGTTGCCGTTGCAGAGGGATCTGACTCCCCCGGTATCTACAGTCACCCCCGGAGGGCTTATGGGGCAGGGGTGCACTGATAGTCCGGAAAATATCGTTATTGCGGTTCCTGCAGGGAAGTCTGTTGTTCCCGTGACATTCAGGACCTGATCCTCCTGTGACCATATAACAGGATTTGTCGAGATAAACGGCTCATTTCCGCCGAGACCTGCTGTTGTACTTCCGTTTTCCTGGGAATACTTGTCACTGCCATCCGTTGAGGTGCAGGCAGAAGAAAAGATTAGTGCAATGAATATTATCAGGATAATTAAGAGCTTAAGGATTTTTTTAATATTCATATGTGTTCCTTCTTTTTACAGGATATCAATTTTTTTGAGGAATTATTTTGCGTCCTGCATGAAATTATAAAAAAACACCTGCTGGTCGGTCTTTAAAATAACATTTGTCGGTTGGATTAATCTGGAAAATAGTTTGAGGTTATGGATCCTATTCAGATCCTCGATCCAACAGCACCGACACTGTCCTGGTAGCGTCCGTTATATGTCGACGACCCCTCGGTCACCTCATGCATGATTATCTGGACACACCTTTCGCCGGTCGGGAGCGGTACATCCTCAGGGCCCATATTGACAAGGCATAATGTAAGATTTCCACGGAAACCGGGATCTACGTATCCCCCGCCGATGAGGATTCCTTTCCTCCCGAATGAAGACCTGCACATAAGGGTGGCCGCAACACCTGCAGGAAGTTCCACACGCTCCATGGAGTGGACGAGTGTACATTCGCCTTTCTTCAGGACATAGTCTTCTCCTGCTCTCAGGTCGTATGATGCGGGCTGCTGCGATCCTTCACTATAGGGCTCAAGAACGAGGTCGCCCGATTCGATCAGTTTCAGGATATTTTCTCTGGAAAGAATCATTAATTCTGGTTGGAATAATTCGGGTAAAAAATGTGCGGTTTGCATATGACCTTTAGCAAAGTCAATAAATTAAATCCGGATGTAAAAATATACTTATTCCGTCCTGGTTAGATTTCTGTTGTAATCTGTCTTCAGTGGTTCCTTCTGTTCCGTACCCGGGCGTTTTGATCTTGTAAATTGCCTGTATTTTCCAAACATAAATCGTATAAAAATAGAAACTAATTGCCGTTAGTAAAGCGGTACTTTCCCTCCGGTACAGAGATCTCAAATCTGGCACCTTCTCCGGATTGACCGGTTTCCCTGATTTTAAGTCCTGTCATCGCAAGAATTCCTTTTGAGAGAAACAGCCCGAGTCCTGAATTTTTATAATATTCTCTCCTGAAGATCTTCTCCTTTGCATCATCCGGAATGCCGATTCCGTCGTCTTCACATGTAATTAGAAGTCCGTTTTTAGTCTCTTCTGCATTGAATGTAATCTGAGAGATTTTTTCACCATGCACCGATGCATTGTCAAAGAGCGTATATATGACCTTTTCAAAGAGAGGATCTGCGAGCACCTCAACGTTTTTTAGATTGTTTTTGAGCTCTATATTATCAAAACCGTTATTCATGTATGTTTCTGTAACAATCCTGCCGATATTGAACCAGTCCGGTCTCTGCTCTCCGAGATTTTTGTAATATGCGGTAAATTGGATCTGCTGCTTTATGGTTTCGATTATTCCCGAAACCTTCTCAAGATATTTATCAGCGGTTGTACCCGGAGGGATTACTTTATCAAGTTCCATCAACTCCAGGTACCCGGCTGCGGCTGTGATCTGGTTCAGGATATCGTGTCGTGTAATGTTTGACATCAGATTGAGTTTTTTATTGACCTCTTCCAGAGATTTTTCTGCAAGATGCCTCTCTGTGATATCGTTTATGAGAGCCAGAACTCCGGTAAATTTTCCTTTTGAATCGATGAGTGGGGATGTTGTAATAATCGTGTATATCTTCCTGCCGTCACTGCGTACAAACTCAAAATCATATTTTTTTATCTCTCCCTTCCTGTTGTTTTTGAATAGCAGCTTTGCTTTTTCCAGGCCTTCTTCATCCATGAAATTAAAAAATGAGCTTCCGACCATCTCTTCAACAGTATAACCGAGCGCTTTTGCCATGCCTGGATTGACGAATGTCGTTATGCCGGCTGAATCCACGGTCCAGATCCCTTCTCCTGCAAGTTCAACGAGTGTGCGGTATTTTTCTTCGCTCTCTTTAAGTGCCTCCTCCGCATTTTTACGATCCGTTATGTCATGCGACAATCCGAGTATTGCATATACCTTCCCTGTTTCATCCTTTAACGGGATAAGCGAATGATCCTGCCAGAAATAATTCTCATTATATCTTGTTTTGGTCTCGATGAGAAGCGGCTCCCCCGTTTCTGCCACCATGCGCAGGCTGTTTATCTGGCTTTCTGCAACATCCGTTTTGAAGAGATCCTTTCTTGATCTCCCTATGATTTTCTCTGGGGTGCTGTTCAGAAGCTCTGCAGCCCTTTTGTTAGCATATAGAACAGTATCTTCAAGATCAATGATGAAGATCGGATCAAGGGATGCTTCGGCAAGTATCCGGTATTTTTCCTCGCTCTCTTTTAAGGCCGTCTCGATTTTTTTGCGATCTGTTATATCTCGTGCAATCGAACAGGAATATTCCTCGCCATTATAGGTGAAGTGGTACTGGCTGATTTCAACAGGATGAAGACTTCCGTCCTCAAACCTGTGGAGAGATTCAAATTTAAAAAAGTCGTCTTTTACAATAATTTTCCAGATCTCTTCCCACCTTTCAGGATCAATATCCGGGTTGATGCTGAACACTGTTTTTCCATCTGTATTATTCTCCGTTTTTATCCCGAAAGATTCCTTGGCGCTTATGTTGGCATAAACTACCTCTCCTTTCCTGTTGGTAAAATAGATGTCATCCGGGGAATGTTCGAATGCGAATTGTGTCCTTTGGAACATTTCTGCGGTTTTAATTCTGGTCAGATCGGTTATTGTCGCGATATATCCTGTTATATTGCCTTTTACATTCTTCTCCGGACCTGCCTGGAAAAGGACCCATGCCGTTGTTCCGTCGGGTTTCATGAACCTGTATTCGTGGTTCATCCTTGTGCCGTTCTGCGTGCAGGCGGACCAGTCGCTGGAAAACTTCTCTTTGTCCTCCGTATATATGAGTCCGCAGACTCCTTCTCCCAAAGCCTGTTCTTTTGGGATCCCTGTTATCCCGGTAAATCTCTTGTTAACATATGAACAGATTCCTTCGGCATCCGTTCTGATGATCCCTGCCGGGGATATTTCAGAGAGCGTTTTAAAAAAGATTCTGCTTCTCTCGAGTTTATCGGAAAGCCAGGCGATCACAGATGCAGTGAAGATAAATATTACCACCCGCTCGAAAGCCAGGAGTACCTCTTCAATGTCAGGCCACAGGAAGTAAATGACCATTGACACATACAACAGACCGAGGAGAGCGGAAAGGAATATGCCTTTTTTCCTGTAATGATATGCCATCAGGACTATCGGGATATAATACAGGTGCATAAAAACCGTCGTTATCCCGTTTGCCAGGCAAAAATATGAAAAGGCGAGTGAATATCCCGAGATGAGAAGAATTATCAAAACCCATAATCTTTCGCTGGGTGTGGAGAGCGCTTTTATAAAATGCCTTTCGCCTTGGTTTATCTCCTGTGTCGTATAAGGCCCCCTTTAATTGATTCTGTTCACTCCTTCGTGATACTGGCGTCCCGGAATCCTGTACATCAATATTGAAAATTGTGGAACCTTTTTCGGCTGGGCTGTCAGTATGTTTTTTGAATGGTATGATGAGATATAAATTTATTTATTTTGAAATTTTCAACTCAGGAAAAAAATAGTTTTGATCTCTGTTTTAAATTTTAAGCCGTAATGGAGCTTTATTCTCTATTGTCAGCTATGATTGTGCACTCAAATGGATGGGCTTTACCTTTTCTCCCACCTGAGGAGATCAACGACACTTGATAGGGTGTCGCCTCTCCTGATCTCCTCCCGGATGCGGGTCTCATGCTTCTTTACTTCAAGAGCACGTCTTGCAATTTCGTATGCCCTCTCCTTTGGCACTACGACGATCCCGGATTCGTCGCCGACTATCCAGTCGCCATTCCTGACACGCTGTCCGCAGCAAATGATCTCTGCGCCGATCTCACCGAAACCTTTGGGTTCTCCTGCATTGGGAACGAGTGCAGTTGCAAAGACCGGAAATTTGTATTTGCGGATGTCATCGACGTCCCTTGCCGCCCCATCGATCACAATGCCTGCCAGCTTCTTATTCATGGCGCTTAACGTCGCAAGTTCTCCCCACGGGGAGATATATTTCGCCCGTTCATTGTTGATAACAATCACGTCACCCGGCCCTGCAAGGTCGATCGCCTCAACCGGTTTTGCCCAGTCTCCTGCCATCGTTCTTACAGTTAATGCCTTCCCTGCCATCTTTACATCTCCGCAGACCGAGAATATATCACTCATCGCACCCTTCCTATGCATGGCGTCGCTGATGTTCGGAGTGGACACCGATTCAAAGATCTCTCTTATTTCATCATCGGGATTCTTCCTCTTTGTCCTGACAAGATCAGGATTGTCTATCGCCTTTCTTACAGCGGCAGCGGCGGCCCTGACATCCGCCGCCTTCGTTATACTGCTTCCTACAAGGAGAATGTCTGCCCCGGCCGTAACCGCCTCCGCGGCACCTGCCGCATCGAGTCCTCCTGCAGCGCCTATCGGAAGAGATACCTTTCCTGCGATCTCGCTCAGGACATCCACGGATTTCTTCCCCTTCATCTGCTGGTCGATTCCTACATGTGCATTGAGCAGGTGAACCCCGAGCTCTTCGAGTTCTATAGCTCTTTTTACCGGATCAGGTGTGTTGATGAAGTCCGCCATTATCCTGACCCCGTATTTATCGGCGGCACGTACGGCTTCCGTAATCACGGTGTCATCGGCATCGGCAAGAACGCAGACGACGGAAGCACCTGCCTTTGCAGCCATCTCGACCTCAAGGGCGCCTGTATCGGCGACTTTCATGTCCGCGACTATCTCGTGGTCCGGGAATTCTGCCTTAAGGGCTCTTACGGCATTCATTCCTTCGCTTTTTATAAGCGGTGTTCCGGCCTCAATCCAGTCGGCACCGCCTTCAACGGCCTCTCTTCCTATCTGAAGCGCTCTCTTGATCTCTGTCAGATCGAGGGCAACCTGAAGGACGGGTTTACTCATATCAGATAATTCCTGCTCCATCGGGGAAAAAAGTTTGCAAAAAAAATTCATGAAATAAAGGTTTTATGTAAATCACAACGTGATTTTCATAGCAAATTCAAAAGAGGTTAATTTTCAGTATAGGTCTCGTAAAATACGAGATCTTTCAGGTCTTTCTTCGATGGTATATTGATCTCTTCGGGGTAGCCGGCGGGGATTAGTGAGACAAGGGTATATTTTTCCGGGACGTTCATCATCTTCCTTATCTCGTCGGCATAGTCCTTCTTGTCTCCCGCAACCCAGCACGATCCTACTCCGAACGACCAGAGTGCAAGAATGATCTGCAGTGTTGCGGCACTGCAGTCTTCAAGGTAATAGGTCTGGTCCTTCTCGCCGAAGACCGCGAAACAGGCATTTGCATCCTTTATGAATGCCCCGTTTGGTGCCGTTTCCGCTATCTTATTGAGTGTTTCCTTCTCTTTTATGACACCAAAAAGCCATGGCTGAAGGTTTCTTGCCGTCGGGGCGAGATGTGCCGCTTCAAGAGCCGCCTTAATAATCTCCCCGGGTATCTCTTCGTCCTTGTACTTCCTGACGCTTCTTCTTCCCTTGAGGATGGTAAGTCCAAGATTCATGAGGCATAATATGGTATTGCAGACAAAAAAGGTTTGTTTTTAGGTATCAAAACGGCAGAATCCCTGCGATGAAGGAGACTAGATTCGAGAAACCGTCGGCAAGGATTACCGTGGGATCGATCCCGAGTATCGGAAATATGAATATGAAATACGCAAATGTTCCTATCGTGCTGCCCACATTTGCAAGCGCCGCTACAAGGACGACCCTGAATATCGGAACCTTTCTCATTTCATTGAACGATTCCGCGTCAAGGATCTCCTGGAAGTCGGATGCCTGCGGTTTTCTGACTTTT
>NZ_KN360934.1:105013-146443 GCF_000784355.1 Methanolacinia paynteri
TCCTACGCCAGAGAAGCCTATCAGGAGTATGAGGAATGCGAACAGTGCAACGAAAAAGACACCGAATGCAAGTTTCCACGGGAAGCCTTTCGGCTGTTCGACGAGCGAACTGAAAGGAGGGAGCGTTTCGGGTTTCGACATGTACTCTTTTATTCCCTTTACATGCCCTGCACCGACGATACCGAGAACCTTTTCGTGTTTTGATGCGAGCCTCAGAAGCGAGTGGGTTAGATAAGCATCCCTCTCCCCGATAAGCGCCGCCGCACCCTTCGGCGAGAACTTCCTGAACTCTTCGATCGAGGCCTCGATTAGGTCCTGGTTCTTAGTGAGCTCCTCGATATCGATCTCTTCTTCATCGCCTTTGCCGGCTACGGCGCCAACTACTGCAAAGAGAAGTTTGAGCTTTTCTATAATGCCCATTCCTCCCCAGAAACGCGATAGGGTCAGGCGGATGTCCCTGTCGGCAAGGGCTATCGGGATATTATTCTTCTCGGCCTCTTCAATTGCGGCAAGCATCTCGGCGCCAGGCTCGACACCTACATCCATCCCGATCTTTCTCTGGATATATGCAAGCGACCACTGGACAAGGAGTTCTGAAAAATTTCCTCCTTTCAGGATCTCGTTTACCGTGGGCTTCTCGCCCTGGTTTCTGATAGCCGCGAATCTTCCTTTATCCAGTTCAATAGCCACTACATCCGGCTGGTACTCTTCTATAGTATTTCTTACTTCATCGATACTTGCCTGCGACACATGGGCGGTGCCTACAAGTCTTATTTCACCCAACTGTCTTTACCCCCTCGCTGTCAATTATGTTCATTTTATCACATTTTAATTCGGCCGAACTGAAGATCTTCCTGATCTTATTGAATTCTTCCCGCTCGAATAGTGCTCTTTCAATTAGCTCTTCGGCGATTTTGCCTGCTGCCTCTTCTGAGGCCACATCTCCTATTCCGGGGCATTCAAATATCAAAAACCCCGATTCATCAAGCATGAACGGGTATGTCCTGCATATCTGCGGCCTGTATTCATATATACTGCACCGGGAGTCCTCATTAAGAAAACGGCACTTCTTTTCCGTTCTCTTCAGGCACCATGCAAACGTATACTCCTCGCCGTTGTCTCCTATGAGAGTCTCGGGATAGGGCTCTGCGATCTCACCCCATGAAAGGCCGGTACCGTCCATGATCCTCCTAATCTCGGGTGCACTCACCAGAACAAGATTCGAGTTGTCGGATATAAGAGAACAGCATTGTCCGCACATCCTGCAGGAAAATCCGGTTTCTTTTATTTTAGCTTTCAGTTCTTCGTGTTTAATCATAAAAAAATCAGAGATTGTCCTGTGTGATCCTGTCGAAGTTCTTAAAGACCCTGTAGCCTTCTGTCGTATGGCTGACTTCCGGGTGCCACTGGACGCCGTAGATATTCTTTTCAAAGTTTCCAATTGCTTCGTTTCCGCAGATATTGGATCTCGCAAGGAGCGTGAATCCCTCGGGCATCTCTTTTACTTCATCTGCATGGGATGCCCAGACAGAGATCCTGTCCGGGTAGCCTTCGAGAATTCCCGTATGATCCACGATCTCAACTTCAACGCCTCCGAATCCTCCCATCTTTCCCGGGTTTACAGTTCCGCCATACCTGGTGGCAATAATATGCAGGCCGAGGCATATCCCGAGTACAGGTAATCCGAGGTCGAGGTAGTCGGGGGCATGGTTCGCCCTATCAAGGCTGGGGCCTCCGCCGAGGATTATCCCCCTGTATGAACCTTCGACCTCTTCAGGCGGGACATCGTTTTTTATCATCACTGCATCGATTTCGATGTCCCTGAGCATCCTTTTGATCAGGTGGTTGAACTGACCGAAATTATTTACAAGGCAGATTGGAAGCATTTGTTAATATTTGTGGTTTATTAATGTATATTACTTTCACAGGAGGCATTGCCGCCTGTATCCGGAATAGGTAATCCTAAAAAATATGAGGCCAGGATGTTTCTTCACCCGTATTTCTCGAAGAAAGAATTGATTGCTTTCCAGATCTCATCTTTCGAGTATCCCATCATATATGCAAGCCAGAGGGAGCCCGAGATTAAAGCGCCTTCCTTTACCTCTCCGTTGCAGTATCTTGCAAGGGCTGCATTCCCGATATTTCCGAAGTCCGGGTCCACGAACCACGCGGTAGCCCCGACAAGATCGGACGCCTTTTCGATATTTGCAGAACTGTCGACTCTCACGTATTCTGTTGTTACAAAGGGCGGCATTTCATTCCCGAGCGCCTTGATTAGCGCCTCTACCGCAAGCATTTGGGTTCCGCCGGAGAGGACCAGGTTTTTGTCGTAACCCTTTGCAATTCCGGCTACGACCGGCATCATCGGGTCTCCGCAGTAACTTACAATATCTAAGGGGTCTTTAATGCCGTCCCCGACGATCCTCCTGGCAGCCTCGCTGCAGATCTCTTCCTTGATTGATGACGGATTGCTGCTGTAGCTGCTGGAAACGCCTACATCATAACCAAGTGCACGGAGAACGCAGAGCGCTGTCGTGGTTCCGCCGGGTACACTCTCCCCGAGGACAAGGAGGTCGCTGTAATCCGAGAGTTGTCTGCCTATTGTGATTCCCTTTTCATATAATTCACGTGCCTCTGGCACAGCAGGACCTTCCCTTGGATCCTTTCCCGGACTTCCGTATGCGTCAATGCACGGTACGGCAGGCGGTGTCTTAAGACCTGCATTGATTATTATCGGGTTGATCCTGCAGAGTTCAAACATCGCCCTGGTGACTGTCGCGGGTGTCGCACAGCCTGTCGGGCTGAGCGGGATTGCGATGTCCTTCGGCATCCCGTTCAGGATAAGGCCTGCATCAAGTGCCGGTGTTATCAGAGTCGCTTCAGGGTTGAATCCTGCGGCCGAGACTCCGGGAATTGTGGAAAGCATCGTGTTTGCGATGACCATTCCTGCCATCGGCCTTTCAAATTTGATATCCGGTTTATATGATAGAAAAGGCATGGAATAATTTTTACTGGTGAATGTATATGACAATTTGTTTTTCTTAATTCAAAAAAAATGGAAGAAACGATTATTTATACATGCCTTATATTCGGGAGATCTCTGTGAACGAAACGGGTTCAGTCGGATTCATCTTCCTTTCCCCTATATGCCCATACTTCCACTTCCTGTTCTATGATGAGCCCTCCTTTTATTATCTCATCCAGTACCGGTTTGATCTCGTCGATCTTCTCACGCGAATCGACGACTTCGATCACGATAGGAAGATCTGTTGACAGGCGGAGTATCGAGGTTGTATGGACATTGCTTGTCTGCCCGAACCCTGTAATGCCCCTTAAAACTGTCGCTCCATAGAATCCCTCCTTTTTAAAGAGTTCTACAAGGAAGCGGTACAGGGGTTTTCCTTTATACCGGTCGGATTCGCCTATGTATATCCTAAGCAGGACCGCCTTTGAATTTCTTTCAAGTTTCATGTAAACACCTCGGCAAAACCTGCCATTATCTTTCCCAGGTAAATTCCGCAAAGCGTAAGCAGAACTGTACCGAGTATATTTACCGACAGCTTAATGAATTCGTTGTGTTCGAGCATCCTGAAGGATTCATAGCTGAATGTCGACATCGTGGTGAACGCCCCGAGGACGCCGATAGTAATGAATATGCGTGTCTCATCGCTGAAAACTCCGGTATATTCTGAAAAATACATAATAAACCCGAGGAGAAAGCTGCCGATTATATTTACCGACATCGTTCCGACGGGGAATGTAGAATTTCCGCTCTGGAACCACCCGCCGATGATATACCTGGCGAGTGCACCGATTGCTCCTCCTATGGCTACGAGCAGCCAGATCTTCATATATCCGCCCCGGCTATAATCGTCATATGTCCCCAGTATTTTCCGGGAATATTATTAAATGCTCGTGATAAAATGAATTGAAGAATGCAAAAAACAGCCTTTTAGGGGGATTCCCTTCCTGTCCATGGCAATTTGGGCGGATTTGGATTATTTATCAGATACGGGATCATTTTTCATGGTTGAACCGGTTGGGGGTCCCGAAGGCATGTGTGTCATTTATTTTCTGGTAACGTGTGAAATTAGGTTTGTTTCTCCTCTTTATCACCTCGCTTCCGTGCCGGACTGCTATAACAACCCTTGTAAAATACATTTTACATTTTAACATATATACTTTACCTTTACTATGTGATGAATCTCAGTAATTGTTTTTCGGGTGCTCCATCCAAAGATCTCCCCTCAAAAATTTCATAGAGTATTTTTTCTCTGGCAAAAGGATATTATGGGATGGAACAATAATGTTCCATGTGGAACGAAATATCGGATATGAGATTGCCATACATCTGCTTGAGTCCGACAGCCACCCGAGGAGGATAGCAAAGGATCTCGAAGTCCCGCATACAACAGTTATCCGTCGGCTGAAAGGTCTTTATGACATGAATATTGTTGATTTCAGGGAGGAGGGGAAGAACAAGGTATTCTATCTTGAAGAAAGTCTTGAGGCAAGATCCTTCATCATCTCCGCGGAGATCTACAAATTTACAAAAACCCTGGACTTATATCCCCGTTTAAGACCGCTTTTCAATGGAATAATCCGGGATGACAGGATACATCTGGCAATACTCTTCGGGAGTTATGCCCGGTGGGCTCCGACCTACAAGAGCGATATCGATATTTTTATTGAAACAAAGGACAGGGAGATTAAAACCGGGGTGGAGAAACTCCAGTCACGGGTGAGCGTCAAGATCGGTGATTTCGACCGGAGCAGCGATCTTGTGAGGGAGATCGAGAGCAATCACGTAATAATCAAGGGTTTTGAGGATTATGTCGGAAAGACGCGAGTTTTACAGTAGGATCTACAGGCAGGGGCACCTGAGGCCGGTTCCGCCGAGCATAGATATGAAGCGTGCCTACCAGAAAAAATCCGAGAGCTATATCGTATCGGCAAGGATACTGTTCGAGAACGGGAAACTCGAAGAGGCTGTTTCGATGATCTACTACAGCATGTTCTATATGGTGCTCGCTCTTTTTTTCAGAACCGGCATAAAATGCGAGAATCATTCTGCCGCAATATATCTCCTCGAAGATCTGTACGGACTTGACAACAGTGCAATAATCCATGCCAAAAGCGAGAGGATAGACAAACAATATTATATCGATTTCAATCTAAGCCGCGAGGATGTCGATGAGATGATGGGAGAGGCATATGATTTCAATGCATACATCATGGACTTTACCGAGAAGATGAAAGGCAGGGAGATTGAGAATTTCAGGAACATGTTCTTAGACCTTGTCAGGTGAATCTTTTTTTTAGTATCTATAATATTACGGATATCCAAAATATATTTATGTGCTACGGACAACCGTAGTATATGCAGTTACACCCTGTAATCCGGCTTCGGCTTTCGCTTGGTTTCATTCAGTATGCATTGAACCTGTTGTGGGAGGTTGACAGGGGGAAGAAGAGCCCTCTTTCTCCTGCAGCGATTGAAATCATATACACGGCCTACTTTCATCCCCTCTATATGGGAGATGTGGCGGAGATGCTCGGGATAACCAGGAGTACTGCCACGGATCATATCAATTATCTTGAACGTGAGGGGTATGTCCGACGGGAACCCGACGGAAACGACAAACGAAAGATCAGGGTGTTTGTTACAGAGAAGGCCGAAGAATGGGTTCTGTCGATTGAAGAAAGATTGTTCGGCTATTTAGAAACATGCCTTTCCCGTATGACGGAGGAAGAGCAGGAGCAGTTTGCCTTATTGTCCACCCGGTTTACAGGAGTGTCCGATGACAGGACATTTGATGAAGCTATCAGGGGGATGAAAAAAAGCAGGGACGATTTCAGCGTACCGCTGCTCGAAAGGCGTGATGGGAGACTTCTGCGGCTTGAAGAAATGGCTGATGAGCGCTATCATGCGTTTGATGATGAAGATACTAAAAAAAGTGATGAAATTATGTTTGAAAAAAGAATTCCGGAGACTGATGAAGGTATTCAGGATGAGTTTACGGTTGAGATCTATGATCAGATGCAGAGAAATCTCCGTGATGCGGGACATCTCCCTTCGGAAGATTACATAAAAACCGGCATTGACTCGGGAGAGGTTCTTGAAATCGGTCCCGGGCCCGGTTATACAGGGCTTGAATGGCTTAAAGCTACAAAAGATACGAAGCTCACTGGCGTTGAAATCAGCCCGGAGATGATCCGCATGGCAGAAAAGAATGCATCGGATTATGGGATGTCCGGCCGGACCAAGTACGTGGAAGGAAATGCCATGAATATCCCTCTTGGCAATAACATGTTTGACGGAGTATTTTCCAACGGCTCCATGCATGAGTGGGAGAATCCTGTTTCGGTATTCAACGAAATCGCAAGAGTGCTGAAACCCGGCGGAATTTTCTGCATAACCGATCTGAGAAGAGATCTCTCGGAAGAGATATACGAATACATGTATAATGCCTGTAGTCCTGAGGAGATTAGGCCGGGATTTAAGACATCGGTTATGGCTGCATATACCCCCGTTGAACTGGAGGAAATCCTTGCAGAGTCGGATCTTTCCGGGAAAGTAATCGGCCATCCATACGGGCTTGTAATCACAGGCCGGGCTGCAAAAAAGTAGGAGAATTTTCAATCTCTTTTTTCGACCGGACAGAAGCCCTTTTTTACACTACCCTTCCAATAAATAATATTCAGATGAAGGGTTTTTTCAGATCGATAGCGGCAACGTTCGGGTTCTGCACGATACTCCCTGTAGGCAATAACGTGGACTTCGACTATTATGCGAGACGTTATTACCTGATGCCGCTCGTAGGCTATCTTACCGGGTGCATAGCTGCAGGGGTCGCGATCCTTCTTGGCAGTACGCCGTTTGCCGCCGCCGCTTCGATTGCTGTCCTTTTGATCCTTTACGGTTTCAATCATCTTGACGGCCTCCTGGATTTCGGCGACGGTCTCATGGCACACGGAAGCCGCGAAAAACGAATCAAAGCCCTGACAGATCAGAACGTGGGTGCGGGAGGTGTCGGTCTCGCCATGGTCGTGATATTAATGACCTATAGCGGTCTTTCCGCGTTGCCCGCAATGCCTGCGGCACTGATTGTTGCCGAGGTCTGCGCAAAATTCTCTCAGGTTGCTATGATTGCATTCGGAGAGCCCCTGCGGGAAGGAATTCATTCGTATGTCCGCTCGTTCGGGAAGAAATACTATGTCATTCCGGCGTTTTTGATATGCATCCCGGTAATCCTGATGCCCTTTTCCGTCAGGGAGTTTTCAGCTGTGGTAATTGCCACTGCAGTATCTATTGCTTTCGTTTATTTTGCCGCAACAAGGCTGTTCGGCGGTGTTAACGGCGATGTCGACGGCGCTTCCGGCGAGATCACCCGGATGGCGGTTATCGCTGCACTGGCACTCGCTGTCTGAAACATTTTCTTAATAAACTGCAAAGTCCCTCTATTATACTCATGAGTGAACTGTATTACGGGGTTCATACATTAGGCGGTGTAATCACCGAAAGAAATGGTGATCTCTGTACAATACGGCTGCGGACGCCTGCCGGTATATTGTCTGTTGAAAAGATGCGTGGTATCGCAGAGATTGCAGAAAGATTCGGCCAGAATGAAGTACACCTCACGACACGGCAGACCCTGGAGATCCCTCATATCCACCACACAAGACTGGAAGAGATAAAGGAGGCGCTTGCGGAGAACGGGACGCCTCTCGGATCGGAAAAGGACGAGGTCGTAAATATCGTGGCATGTCCCGGTACCGAGAGATGCAAGTTTGCAAATTCCGATTCAATTGGTCTTGCAAAAAGGCTCGATGAGAAGCTCTTCGGAAAAGAGATGCCGGTGAAGATCAGGATCTCGATCTCCGCCTGCTCTTATGCATGCACCAGTCCTGTCTTAAACGAGATCGGAATAACTACGAGGGTCTCGCCGCACCGGACACCAGGCCTTTGTACAGGGTGCGGTCAGTGCAGCGAATACTGCAAGGAGGAAGCTATCAGTGTAATCGGCGGCGAGGCCAGAGTCGACAAGGAAAAATGTCTCGAATGCGGCGTATGCGTCACTTCCTGCCCGTTCCAGCTTGTTGATATCCAGAAGAAATATTATATCATCACGGTCGGCGGACGAAGAGGAAGACACCCCCAGATGGGGCGCGTCCTTGCAGAGGTCGATAACGAGGACGATGTCGTAAATATCATTGACCGGCTGGTATACTGGGTATACAGGCGTGCATGGTCCGGCAGACTTCTCTCGGATCAGCTTGAAGACATTAAGTTCGATTCCTTCAAAAACGATGTGCTTCCCGAACTTCTGAAAAAGGAGTAATATCTTATTTTAGTATGAATAGAGGGATGTAAATCCTTCATCGTTTTCATCTGCGCATACGATTGCGGTGCCGTCCCTGATTAGAGTCATGAACATCATGTGCGCTGCCATGAGTTCTTCGTCCGGAGTAAGGCCTTTTTGGATCCCGTCCATCTTGGACTTCTGCGGCGCTTTGACTTTTCTCTTGTTCACAATCACACCTTCGCAGAATTTGCAGTAGGCGCAGTGGCTGTAGACGGAAACATCCTCATTTTGACATTTTACGGACGCCTGACTACCCTTCTCGTCTTTTTTCATCTCAAGCGATTTCATCTCTTACAAACCTCTTACTTAAATCAAGATAAATATCTCTTTTTTACGTCGTTTTGATCAATTATCCGCTCAGGTAGTACACAACGAAATCTTTTATATGGCTGGTTTCCATATATAAGATACTCGTACCCAAGCGATTGGACGAATTTGAGTAATCAATAAATTTGAGGTTATGATTATGGCATCAGACAAGCCACACATGAATCTGGCCGTGGTCGGGCACATCGATCACGGAAAATCCACAACTGTGGGTCGTTTACTGTTTGAGACCGGTGCTGTGCCTGCGCACATCATTGAGAACTACCGTAAGGAAGCGGAATCAAAAGGAAAGGGGTCCTTTGAGTTTGCATGGGTTATGGACAACCTCAAAGAAGAGCGTGAGCGTGGTATTACTATCGATATCGCTCACAAGAGGTTCGACACCGACAAGTACTATTTTACAATCGTAGACTGCCCTGGTCACCGTGACTTTATCAAGAACATGATCACAGGTGCATCCCAGGCAGATGCAGCTCTCCTTATTGTAGCAGCACCTGACGGTGCAATGGAGCAGACAAAGGAGCACGTTTTCCTTTCCAAGACACTTGGTATCAACCAGCTTATCGTTGGTATCAACAAGATGGATGCAGTAAAATACGACGAAAAGCGCTATGAGGAAGTCAAGCAGCAGATCAGCGATCTTATCAAGATGGTCGGATTCAACCCCGCAAACGTTCCGTTCATCCCCATGTCCTCGTTCGTAGGCGACAACATTGCGACGAAGTCTGCAAACACACCCTGGTACAGCGGTCCCGATCTTCTTGAGGCACTCAACATGCTTCAGCCCCCGGAGATCCCCGTAGACCTTCCGTTCCGTCTTCCGATCCAGGACGTATACTCGATCTCGGGTATCGGAACAGTCCCCGTCGGACGTATTGAAACCGGTATCATGAAGAAGGGAATGAAGGTTTCATTCATGCCCGCAAACAAAGCCGGTGAGGTAAAGTCAATCGAGATGCACCACGAGGAAATCCCCGAGGCAAAGCCCGGCGACAACGTCGGTTTCAACGTCCGTGGTATTGGAAAGAACGATATCCGCCGTGGAGATGTTTGCGGTCCTGAGGAAAAGCCCCCGTCGGTTGCAGAGGAATTCACAGCACAGATCGTTGTTCTCCAGCACCCGAGTGCAATTACAGTCGGATACACCCCTGTATTCCACTGCCACACTGCACAGGTTGCATGCACATTCGTTGAACTCCAGAAGAAGCTTGACCCGCGCACAGGTCAGGTCAAGGAAGAGAACCCCACATTCCTGAAGGCAGGAGATGCGGCAATCGTCAAGCTGCGCCCGGTCCAGCCTCTCGTCATCGAGAAGTTCAAGGACATCCCACAGCTCGGAAGGTTCGCAATCCGTGATATGGGTTCGACAATTGCAGCCGGTATGTGTATAGACATTGACCTCAAAGATATGAGATAATCCGGTTCTCAATATTTTTTTTGGTGACCAAAAATGCAAAAAGCAAGAATTCGTCTTTCCGGAACCGACTTTGAAAAAGTCGAAATGGTTTGCGACCGTATTAAAGAGATAGCTGAAAGAACAGGCGTAAACTTAGCAGGTCCGGTACCTCTTCCCACAAAGAAGCTGGTTGTACCCATTCGCAAGAGCCCCGACGGTGAGGGAACGGCTACATGGGATCGCTGGCAGATGCGTGTTCACAAGAGACTAATTGATCTCGATGCAGACGAGCGTGCACTCAGGCAGCTGATGCGCATTCAGGTCCCCAAGGACATCGGCATTGAGATAGTTCTCGAGAACTAAACAGGAGGCGGCACTTGAGAGCCGCAGAATTAACCTCTCAATTTAAAGGATTTTTTACTTTTGAGAGGACTCTTGTTCTGATATTTTTAGTAAGCCTGCTTTTCAGGCTTGCGTTTTTGGATCTGAAGCTCCTCCATCATGATGAGGCCATTCACTCGTGGTTTTCATACAGGCTTCTTACTCTTGGGGAATACAGCTACGATCCTGTCTATCACGGGCCTTTCCTGTATTACGTCACTGCCGGTGTCTTTTCATTTTTAGGCGCCAGTGAGTTTACAGCCAGGCTGATTCCCGCAATTTTGGGAAGCACGTTATGTCTGTTCGTGTACCCTGTATACAGGCTTGGCTATCTTAATCGTATCCAGGCAATTGTTGCAGCCGTATTCTTTGCAATATCACCCGATCTGGTATATTTCTCGCGTTTCCTCAGGAATGATATATTTGTGGTATTTTTCACTCTCGTTATTCTGGTTGCCGCATTGTATTATATCGAGAAAGGGAAACTGCGTTATGCCCTGATAGCCGGAGCAGGCGTCGGATTCGGGATGTCATGCAAGGAGAATATGCCGATAGTGGTCCTGATATTTGCGGTGTTTCTCCTTTATCTTGTATACTCGGGTAAATGGAAACTCCCGCGCCTCTGGATCCGTGATCTCGCATGTACAGTTATAATTGCCGTCGGAATAATGGCGGTATTTTACTCATCGTTCGGAGCAGTTCCGGAGATGCTCATGACCGGCTGGCAGACTGCCATTGAGCACTGGCTTGCGATGCACGAGGAGCAGAGGCTTGGCGGACCGCCTTATGTGTATATTCTGCTTTTCATTCTCTATGAACTGCCGATATTCCTGCTCGCCATTTATTCGGTTTACAGGTTCTTTATGGGCGGAAGAAGCCTGAAAAGGAAGAGAAAGCAGTTCCTGCCCGAGGAAGAAGCTAAGTTTCCCGAAGATCTGCTTGAGGGAGATGCAGAAACGGTACTCCCTGAAGAGGTTGCAACTACCAGTGACGAGAATCTTTGCACAGAGAATCCGGTTCCTGTAGTTGATAGCGAAGCAGGGACTGCAATTGACGAAGTGAAAGAACCACTCGGTAAACCTACTGGTTTATCCCTCCCGGTTATTGATAAAAAGACAGAATTTGCAAGATTCTGCATATTCTGGATGATTGCATCGATGGCGGCATATGCATATATCGGCGAGAAGGTCCCGTGGCTGATACTTCACCAGCTTGTCCCGATGATCTTTGTGTCGGTCATCTATATTGAGAGATGGAAGGTCTGGGTTCCGGTGCTGGCATCTGTATTCCTCATCGTGATGATGCTCCATGTCGCCTTTACTCCGGCAGATATCAACGAACCTATAGTTCAGGTTCAGAATTCGGAGGAGCTAAAGGAGCTCTTTACAATGATTGACGCCTCGGATAAAGTTGCAGTCGATTTTGACGAGAGATGGCCTATTGCATGGTACTATTACAGCGAAGAAGGCAAAAAGGTCAGTTATGTGACCGATATGAATAAGAATATAGATTATCTTAAAAACGGTGATTTCGATCTGATAATAGTCCATGATGACAAGAATCTCTCTGTGCCGGGCTATGAGAAGTATACGACTCTTAAGAAGAGCTACTGGTTCTCATATTATGATAATAAGGATCGCCTGATTCCCTATTATTTCCTGAGGGATGGCAAAGTTGGCAGTCTTAATTACGATGTTTTAGTCCGGACGAATAGCAGTTGGGAAACTGTATAATAATCTATTTTTTCTTTTCTGTTTCACATCTGCTTTGTAAATATTATTTTATTATTTGAACTGGTGACCTAAAGTCGCCTTGGGTTTCGAAAGGGGCGGAACCCCTTCGGTAGGCAACCCTTGCGCAAGTTCGCTTCGCAGGCTCAGCGAACACGCCCTGACCTCAGGGCTTTGCGCTTGCGATAATGCTACCCTTTCGGGCAGCCTCTATAGTGAATCATAATAATCGCCTTGATAATTGTATTGTGATATTGGAAAAAACTGGAGCAAAAAGGGGATGCTTGTCCATCCCCTTTGCGACTTATCGCGATCAGGGGGAGGGTCATAGGGAGGGGGAATCTTCCCTCTCCCTTTTGTTGTTATCGCGTGTTATTACTCCACGAACATAAATCGAAACTTGTCAAATCTTATTTCACATTACATTCATATTTTTATATGTCAGAATCAATCTTTCATCAGGATAAGGTAGCATGGATACGCAAAAGGCAGAATGGCTTTGGCAGTGTACTATACCCGACAATACGGAACTCCAGGAGCATACACTTAAAACAAGCCGCTGCATCATAGTCGGAGAGCGATGCACCATAGATTACGGGCTGAAGGGCGAGGACATCCTTGTCGGTGAGTTCTGTCGAATCAACGGCAATATCAAATCGGATGGCGATTTCCGTCTTGACAACTGGTCTGAAATAACCGGCGACATATATGTTAACGGAGATGCCTTCCTTGGCGAAGGAGTGAAAGTCAGCGGAAAACTGGTTGTAGAGGGAGATCTGGATCTCGGTGATAATGTCCAGATAGCGCAGGGATTTGAAGCACACGGATGGATATCGATCCGGAACCCTATGCCGGTCATCACCTATATCCTTCTTTACCTGATAACTCTTCTCGGGCTTGAAAAAGAGGAGGATATCTCTAATTTTTTCAAAAACCTTGTTGAAGAGGATGAAGATGAAAAATCAGTTCCCCTTGTGATCTCCCCGAATTCAGTTCTTGATATGGAGAGATTTTCATCACCCGGAAAGATGACGATTGGAAAGGACTGCCGTCTTCATGGAAATATCAGGGCTAAATCGATAACCGTTCATGAAAAATGCACGATCTTCGGCAGTCTCAGCGCAGAGCAGGATGTCGTTATAATGGAGTCTAATATCGTACACGGGGCTGTGAATTCTTCATCCGGCAATGTGGAGATAATGAATGATTCTCATGTCCTCGGCGATGTTAAATGTAAAAGCCTTGTTATCGATGAGAGATCGCATATCGACGGCATGATTGTCGCACCAGGCGGTGTAAAAATTCAGAGGTGAAAATGAAAATTCTTGAGACTTTTGAAATAGAGGATTGCAGCTGTATTGAGCCGACACTTATGGATCATCTTGAAGACAGATACACCGATATGGCTGTAATGATGGCCGCCGACGAAGCAAGGCTTCTGATCGACGAGAAAGAGGATCCCGTGGCCCTGGCGCTCCATGATTCGAAAAATTGGTTTGTATCGTCATATATCTTCAGGGAGCCGGAACTTGGTGTCATCGAAAAGTTCGAAGAGTGTGGGGGGGATATCTACCAGGAGAATCGTGATGACTATACGGATTCTATAAGGGAATACTACTGTCTTGAGATGGTAAAGGAATTTCCCGGTGTTCTCGAAGACAACAGGCCCGGAAGGGATATACTCGTCAGGGAACTCCTTGAAGAGGTCTTTGGAAGCGGCTGCATAGGTATGAAGACCGCCACGGATTTCTGCTGCGGCTCCGGAGTCGCCACATCGGTTCTGAATGATATGGGCAAGGATACGCTCTCCTTTGATCTTGATGCCTCTCTCATCTCGCTTGGGGTCCAGAAGAAAAGACTTGATCCGAAAAGGGCGATGTGCATCGATGGGAGAGCAGCCTCCGTTTTTTGCCCGGAATCCGATCTCTGCCTCGCTCTTATGCTCGGGGATATAAACAACATGAATTATCCAATCTGGGAGTGCATGATCGGCGAGATACTTGCAATCGGTAAAAAGTCCCTGATCTCCGTGGCAACGGAACGCGAATCGAAAATGGTAGAGAAATGGCTCGAAGAAGAGGACGCCTCAGTTACATCGTTTGAAAATACATGCGATCCGATTTATGACAGGTTTGTTCTGGTAGCTGAATAATTTCTTTCCAGTTTTCTAACTTTCTAATTTTTTCAGGAGTTTCATTGCAAATGTCCTGATATTGGGGTCTTCCGTGTCTGCAACAGCTTGTTCCAGGTACGGAACCACAGTTTTTCCTCTTTCAAGAAGGGCGTTTTCGGCTCTTATTCGTATTGGTGCACTGTTGTCTCCAAGGGCAAGAATAAGCGGCTGTACAGATGCATCCCCCCCGATTCTTTCTATCATCTCAAGCGCACTTGCCCTGAATTCGGGATCTTTGTCATTTTGTAGTTCTGCAAGGACTTCAATGGCCTGTTCGCCGATCCTTTCTATCTCGTCCCAGTTGTCTCTTGCTGCGAGGTAAAAGATGATGTCCCTCTCGGTCTCCGGCACCCATGAGAGTGCTTCAAGTGCATGGGCGATATGCGACCTGTTGTGAGTTCCGGAACTCATGGCATCAAGCAGATATGGTATTGCTTCGTTGCCTGAATTTTTAAGCGAATCCGACGCTTTTTTGCACATGAAATGATCCTTTGAATCCAGGACGGTGATCAGGGTGTTAATAGCTTTTGGATCCTTGAAGTAGCCAAGTGAAATTATTGCGGCGTTTTTAACCCTTGAGTCTTCATCGTTATTTACAGTATATATGAGAGCTTCCAGTCCCTGCTGATCTCCGATAAAGCCCAGGGATTCTGCCGCCACCATCCTTACCACAGGATCTTTCTCCTCGTATAATACCTCGCAAAGTGCCGTGATGGTACGTTTTTCCGGTATTTTTGCGAGATTTTGTGCCAGTATGATCTTGACCGAGGGTCTGCCTGCTTTCAGTTCCCTGATCATGCTTTTTACCGCGGGATCTCCCATGCCTGTCAGTATTTCGGCAACAAGATTCTGGAATTCCGGGTTTTTATCATCTATCGAATTGATAAGCGGCTTTATCGCTTTATCTCCAAGCATGGATATCTTTTCGACTGCTCCCATCTGGACCATTACATCGCCTGATTTGAGTTCACTGATGAGTTTATTGATATCGTCACCGGCTTTTCCGGGTGCAGTTCCGGCAGGAGTCTTTACCGTAGCAGTTACTGCCTCTCCGCCAAGGAGTTCCAGTGCCTTGTTTCTGACGTTTTCGTTACTGTCTGCCGTAAATTCTGCAAGGACTTCTCTGGCTCTCAGATCCTCTATACCGGCAAGAACAACGATAATTCCGTTCTTTTCGATTACATTTCCCTGCACCCGCAATCGCCGGGCTTCATCCATCAGGGCGTTAAACATCTGATCGCTCATGTTGCGCAATGTAACAACGGCAGTACTCCTGACATCATACTCGCTGTCGTTGAGCATCCTTACGGCAAGTGATATCGCAAGTGGGTCGGCAATCTTTCCAAGGGATTCGAGTGCGGTGATTCTTGCGTCCAGATCGCTGCTTTCGAGAGACTTTTTGATATAGGGCAGGGAACTGTTTCCCATCTTCGATACTGCCGATGCAGCTTCCTTTCGAAGCTCCCGGTTGGGATCGGAGAAGCACCTGATAAGAGATGGTATCGATTTGGGCTCCTGTATCAGTCCCAGGGAATGAGCGGAGGCCATGCGGACATTCAGGTTTTTGTCTGCGAGAGTTTTTGCAATGTAGGGGGCGGCTTTGGTGCTTTTCAGGTCCCCGAGAGACTCGATGGCAGCGACCCTGACATTGTCTTTTTTATCGAGCAGAAGATAGAGAAGACAGTCAGTTGTTATGATACCGCTCTGTTTCAGGTTTTCAATCGCTGCCGACCTGACGACTTCGTTTTTATCGGAGAGGGCTTTTGCAAGTTTGATCTTTCTCTCTCCTTCAATACCGCAGGCCTGAAGTTTCCTCATCCAGCCTTCCTCGGCTTTGGTATCCTTCGGGGCCATGGAAGCTTTCTGCCTCTTAAGCTGCTCTTCGAGGGACTCGTCTTTGCTTTCTTTTTCTTCCTTATGCGGAGTTTTTTTCTTTTCAGCGCTTAAAGAGTCTTTTTCCTTAATCCTTGAAGCAGCTTCAATTGCAGCTTTTTTCAGCACGGGATCGCTGCTTTTCATCGCATCGTTTATTGCAGCATATCCTATGCTCCCCATTGCCCTCAGAACCTCTGTGCACTTTATCCTGATCGCGGGGTTCTGGTTGCAGAGTCCGGTTACCAGGGTCGGGACGGCGTTTTCACGCATCTGGACGAGGTCTGCCCATCTCTCTTTTACCATCAGGAACCTGGCTTTTTCATTATTGTTGGCCGGCTTCCACCCGCTTTTTTCAAGGGACCATGAAGCCTCGACTCTTACTGAAGGGTCTTCATCATCCAGGGCTTTCACAAGATACGGCAGAAGTCTCGGGTCTTTGATCTCTCCTATAGCTTCTATTGCCGCATGCCTGACTCCTGCATCACTGTCATTTGCAAGAACAGTAAGAGGCTTTGCCGCATCATCGGAGTTGATCTTTTTAAGAGTCTGGGCGACTTTCTTTCTGGCTTTCGGATCGGGATTCTTCAGGTCCGCCGAAAGCACGATAACCCCGTCTTTTCCGGTCTTTGAGAGCTTTTCATAGTCCTCGAGACCATAAAAGAACAATGCGGCCTGCCTGTTGTTTGCAGGCACCCATTTCATATTGGAGAGCGAGAGTGCAGCCTGCCTGCTGACTTCCTGGTTCTTGTCTAAAAGAGCCTGGACAAGGAGTTGTGTAATCTCATTGCCAAGGTAATCCAGATATCCCAGTGCAAGGGCGGCACCGCGCCTTGATTTGTAATTATCACTCTCTAATGCTTCTTTGAGCGGGTTGATCGCCTTTTCCCCGTTTTGCCCTATGGCGCGTGCGGCTCCGTCGCGGACTCTTTCCTTGCCTGTTACAAGCAGTTTCATGAGGGTAGGGATTGCTGGCTCTCCGTATGTACCGAGAATCTCGGCTGCACCGGTTCGGATTAAGGCATTGTCATCATTTAATGCCTTCAGCAGGTGGACGATGGCGGGCTTTCCTGCCCCGCTCAGCCGGATTGCCGCCTCCTGTCTTTTTTCCCAGTCTTTTGATCCAAGGGCCCGGATAGATCTTTCGATCTCCGTTTCCTTTGCAGATTCATCTTCTTCCCTGTCCTTACGATCAAAAAGTGCCATAGGATTGTTGAAACTCCGCTCAGGTTATAGAAATGTTGTATATAATGATCTGAATTTCCTTTAATATTAAATTGGTCTTTGGATCCGATTGCGTTTGTATTATATTTTATTTCGTATAACAGGGTAAGCAGGAAAGTTTTTTTCATTCAACGGTGTGTTCATGGGAGAGAAGAAAATACCCGAACTTTTAGCCCCTGCAGGATCCTTTGAATCGCTTAAGGCAGCGGTCTCTGCCGGAGCCGATGCCGTATACCTTGGGGGAAGAAAATTCGGGGCCAGAAATCTTGCTTCCAATTTTACAGGTGAGGAGCTGAAGGATGCTGTCGATTACTGTCACTCCCGGAATGTCAGGGTATATGTTACGCATAACATACTTGTCCATGATGATGAGATCGCCGATTCTATAAACGAGCTGCACTTCCTCTTCAGTATCGGTGTGGATGCTGTTCTCCTCCAGGACTTCGGAATATTGCATGAAGCTTCGAAAATTCTCCCTGATCTCGAACTGCATGCCTCGACACAGATGACCATCCACAACCCTGAAGGTGTCCTGTGGGCCGAAGCGAATGGAGTTTCAAGGGTGGTCCTCTCCCGTGAGATGAGCCTGGAAGATATCTCAGCAGTCAGAAATTTTAAGGGAACGGAAAAGACCGGTCTTGAGGTATTCGTTCACGGGGCGCTCTGCTGTTCGTACTCGGGGCAATGCCTGCTTTCGTCTATGATCGGAGGGAGGAGCGGAAACAGGGGCCTGTGCGCCCAGCCATGCAGAAAGGAGTACGGGATCTTGTCCCTGGAATTCGACGGATGTGGAAATCCCGCCATAAAGAAGAAAAATGGATCGTGCTACATGATGTCTCCCGCAGATCTCTGCGCATACCGGAATCTCGATTCACTCGCTGTATCCGGAGTGGATTCGCTGAAGATCGAAGGAAGGATGAAGTCGCCGGAGTATGTTGCGATTGTAGTTTCGGTCTACCGGAGGGCTCTCGATCTGATTGCAAAAGGCGGCTGGTCTTCGTCCGATGAGGATGAGACATTGCTCCTCCTTGCGTTCAACAGAAATTTTACCGGTGGATACATCTCCGGAGAGTCGGGGGTGTCGATAATGTCCATCGACCGTCCCGGGAACAGGGGGGTATATGCCGGCAGGGTTATCGGTTATGATCGTGGTAAAAAGAAAGTCACCGTTAGGGCGGACGAACGCATCGTCCCTGAGGCCGGGGACGGGATTTTAATCCGTCAGCCCGGAACACAGGATGATTTCGGCCTTACAATACCCGGGAATGCAGAAAAAAAAGGCCGCGAGATATCTTTCCATGTTAAGAACCCGGCAGTCCCCGGCAGCAGTGCTTATATAACCAAAAGCGTTCTGCTTTCGAAGATGGCAAAAGAAATCTCGTCTTCGCCCGGGGGTGTCGCAAAAAAGATCCCTGTTCGTTTAAGAATCTATTTTGACGGAAAAGTGCCGGTCGCATCGGCCGTATTCCCGTCACTTCACGGAGAACTCTCGTATGAGACAAGAGCCGGATTTGAGATGCAGGATGCGAAGAGCAGGCCGGTTGAACCTGATGACCTGAGGAATATATTCTGTAAGACAGGAAACCTGCAGTTTGAAGTGGCTGATTACAAATCCGATTACCCGGGAGGACTATTTGCTCCGGTCTCCCTGCTGAACGAATTCAGACGGGATCTTTTTGATGGGATTGAAAAGAGGTTGATAGATGTCTGCCTGCCTTCGGATGACAAAATTGCCGGGTCGGCAGAAGGAAGAGATCTTTTCTTATCTACACTAACGAACAGGAAAGCTGTCATGCCACCCCGGCAGGCCGGTCGCACTATTTCCGTTTATGTCTCCTCCCTTGCCAGTGCGAAGACAGCACTTGATGCAGGGTGCACCAGGGTTTATTATGAGATGAAGACTGTTCCCGGGATTGACAGCAGTGTCTATGCCCGCGAATTTGAGGAAGGAATCTCTGCCGCATCGGAGTACGGAGCGGATTTCGTATGGAAATGGCCGCGTATAACCGACAGGTCATTTTTCAGGACTGCCGAAGAGATCCTTGAGTCGTTGGGAGATTCAAAGCCGGACGGCATAATGGTCGAAAATGTCGGCGACGGCGTTGCGGCGATGCGGATTGCTAAGGATATTCCCCTCTACGGCGGCCAGGGGCTTAACATATTCAACCATCTTGCAGTCGGAATGTTCTCCGGGGATTACCGCCTCCTTACGCTTTCGTGCGAACTCAACAGGTCCCAGCTGAAGAGGCTGTGCGGGCTATCAGGCGCGAATATTTCGTCACGCCCTTTGCTGGAGTATGTCGTCTTCGGTCCATCAGAGATACTGATATCGGAGAACAACCTGCCTGCCGCATCAGTGGGGAATAATTATTCGCCCTCGGAAGAATACGGGATAGCAGACAATACGGGACGAATCTTTCCTGTACAGGTTGATGCATACGGGCGGACACACGTATACAACTCTGCGGTGACCTGCCTGATCGACAGTCTGCCGGAGATCTTCGCCACAGGTGTTGACGGGATATCGCTTGATTTGAGACTTAATTCACCAGAGTTCGCCGGTAAGATCACGGGACTCTACGTGAAGGCTGCCACGTTGTCACTCGATGCCGGAAAGAAATCATCAGGGTCTTTGAATCTGCTGAAAAAAGAGATAACGTCTTTGTATCGCGGAGAAATTACCGCCGGACATTTTAACAGGGGAGTCTGATCAGATCTTTTTCAGATCGGAGATTCTCCATTCGTTCGAGTATACCGTGAACCTTTCGTCCCTTGCGAAGCATATGAGAGTGATGCCGGTCATTCTCGCTGTTTGGATTCCCCCCGTAGTTGATGCCGCTTTTGAAATTATTATGGGAATTCCTGCATTCGCACATTTTGAAACCATACCCGACGGCTGTCTGCCGGTGCACCCTACATAGCATTCGGAGAGGTCAATTCCGTTTAGCACCGCAAAACCGATGATCTTGTCGATGGTATTGTGCCGCCCGATATCCGACATCTTCGCAAGCACATCTCCGTCTTTGAAAAGGACGGAGCAGTGCATGCCGCCAGTCTGTCTCCATTCCTCGGATACGATCATGTGGCTGATCCTGAATATCATCTCTCCTGATATTCTTATGTCGGATTCGACTTTTTTTGGGGCCTTTACAACATCGGCGCTTCCTGAAGTGGAGCACTCGATCGTGATCTCGCCCGGGTCTGCACCGTAGACATATACCCTGTTCCCCCTGATCTCTACCTTATCCACATAACCGGAAAGACCCTCCGAGATCACGTAACCAGCCCCCAGTTCGGCGATGTTGTCCGTATTTGCAACCTGGGTGGTGATGTATGCGTCGTTAAGAAATATCTCCACTCTTTCTTCAGGAGCGATGCAGTCAGATATTTTTGAAATATTCTTTCCTGTAACCTTCAGGGCATCGATTGTGTCGAGTTCCATCATTTTTTCCCGGCCTCCGGTACAAGCTTCCCCTGCTCCCTGATCTTTTCGAACTCCTCGTCTGATCCTTTTGTCTTAAGCAGCATCGTACCGAAGCAGGGTTTTTTGAAATAAAAGAGGATTTCCTTTTTCTTTTTCAGGAATCCCACATACAGCGGGGCTTCGCCAAGGATATTAACTCCTTTGATGGTGTAATGCTCGGGCATTTCATAGACCTCAGATGATTTCTTGAAAATATATTCTACGGCATCTTCGGCTTTTATCTCGGGATCGATGATATCCGGACAGAGTTTATTGACGCATCGGTTCATTTGATAAACAAATCATGCGATCGGAGAAATAAAATGCTTTTTGGATTGAACAAAACCGCCAGTGATATTAATAGATATAAAAGCCAACTTTTCTCGCAATGTACGCAAAACGTCTTGATAATCTCCCCCCGTATCTGTTTGCACAAATAGATAAGCTGAAGGCTGAAAAGAGAGCAGAAGGCGTGGATATCATAGATCTCGGTGTCGGCGACCCTGACCTCCCTACACCGCCTCATATTGTCGAGGCTCTCTGCGAAGCGGCAAGGGACCCGGCCACTCACCATTACCCGGATTATACCGGGATGATCCAGTACCGCGAGGCCGTTGCCTCCTGGTATAAGTCCAGGTTTAACGTCGACCTCGACCCCAAAACCGAGGTGCTTGCACTTATAGGATCGAAGGAGGGCATCGCCCATGTGCCCGAGGCATTCGTCAATCCCGGCGAATATGTCCTGGTACCGGACCCGGGATATCCGGTATACAAGACATCCACCCTCTTCGCAGAGGGAAAGGTCTGGGAGATGCCGCTCTCCGAGGAGAACAAGTTCCTCCCCGATCTCGATGCAATACCTGCGGATGTCCTGAAAAACGCATCTCTAATGTTTATCGGTTACCCCAACAACCCGACGGCTGCTATCGCACCGATGTCGTTCTTCAACGAGGCCGTCGAGTTCGCCAGGGAGAACGGGATCGTAGTAGTCCATGACAACGCCTACTCGGAGATAACATTCGACGGGTACAAGGCCCCCTCCTTCCTCCAGGCCGACGGTGCGAAAGAGGTCGGAATGGAGATGCATTCGCTCTCCAAGACCTACAATATGACCGGCTGGAGGCTCGGTATGGCTGCGGGCGGTGAAGAATTCATCTCCGGCCTCGGAAGAGTAAAGACGAATATCGATTCGGGTGCCTTCGATGCAATCCAGAGGGCGGGAATCACTGCACTTACTTCTTCGCAGCAGAGCGTGGCCGATGCCTGTAAGGTATATCAGGAAAGACGCGATATTTTAATAACAGGACTAAAGGGTCTCGGGTTTGATGTCGCTGCGCCCAAAGCTACCTTTTATGTCTGGATGAAAGTTCCCGACTCCATGAGCTTCGCCCGTAAGATGCTCGATGAAGCGGGAATTGTCGTTACTCCGGGCACAGGATTCGGAAGGAACGGCGAGGGTTACGTGAGATTCGCCATAACCCGTGACACAAACAGAATAAGCGAGGCCCTGGAAAGAATGAGGAGGATTGACTTTTGAAGCTGCCTGATCACTTAAGCATAAGAAACGGACACCTGTATATTGGACAACACGATACTGTGGACCTTGCCGAACAGTACGGCACTCCCTGTTATGTATCGGATGAAGAGCGTATTAGACAGAATTTTCTCCGCTACAACAGTGCATTGAGAGAGTATTACAACGATGTCCAGCTTCTCTATGCAGCAAAGGCGAACGGAAATCTCTCCGTCATGAGGGTTCTCGCGAAGATGGGTGCAGGTGCGGATGTATTTTCATCCGGAGAGCTGCACCTTGCACTCCTTGCGGGGATGCCCCCTGAAAAACTCCTCTTCAACGGGAGTTCGAAGACAACAGAGGATCTTGAACTTGCCGTGGACAAAGGCGTTCGTGTGTCGCTCGACTCTTTCGATGAACTGAGGCAGCTCTCGGAGGTTGCAAAGAGAAAAGGAAAGGAGGTCGAAGTTTCGTTCAGGATCAATCCCGCACTCGAGGTTCCGACCCATCCCAAGATCGCAACCGGCCTTGCGACGAGCAAATTCGGGATTCCTGCAGGCCAGATCCTTGACGCATACAAGGCGGCCATGGAAGCCGATAACGTGACGCCTGTCGGAATGCACTGCCATATCGGTTCTCAGATCCTTGATGTGGCGCCGTTCGGAAAGGCCGCCGAGGTTATGGTCGATCTTGCGGGAAAGATAACAGATCTCGGTGTTCGTCTTGCATTCATAGACATAGGCGGCGGGCTCGGCATTCCTTATAACCGGGAGACCGACAAGATGCCCACGCCTGAAGAATATGCAAAGGCAGTGATGCCTGTATTCCTCAAAGGAATTGAAAAGCTCGGGATTAAGGCCCAGCTATGGGTGGAGCCGGGCAGGTACCTTGTCGGTGATTCCACGATACTTCTTACGAAGGTTAACTCCGTCAAAAAGGCGCACAAGAACTTTGTCAATGTTGATGCCGGATTCAATCTCCTTATCAGGCCTGCAATGTACGATGCATATCATGAAGTCGTTGTTGCAAACAGGGCTGATGAGGCTCCTGTCGAGACGTATACGGTTACAGGCCCCATATGCGAGACCGGAGACATTCTTGCAGCGGACAGGAAGCTTCCTGTGGTAGCTGACAGCGATATCATGGCAGTCCTTGATGCCGGTGCTTACGGCTATTCGATGGCTTCGCAGTATAACAGCCGTCCCAGGTGCATGGAGGTTATGGTGAAGGGAGAAAAGTCGGCACCCATGCGCAGGAGAGAGAGCATAATCGATATCATCAATACGATGCAGAAGCTCCCCTGGCACGAAGAGTAGGGGTTACAGGGGTTAAAGTCAGGTGAGAATCCATTACGCCCTGATGGATGACCTCTGCTCGTGGGAAGAGTTCGAAAGGCTTGTCGAAGACAGGGTGGGGGTCTCCGCCGATGAAAAGGAGGAAAGGTCTGCCGCAAGAGATGTGGTATCGGACGCCGGGAGGCTCCATACGCACCTGTCGGCACTAAAGGCAGGCCCGTCCCTGGTCTCTTTTTTTTGTCGTGTAATTGAAGTTAAGAAAGCTGAAAGGTTCGAACGTCAGGAAGGCGGTTACGGCTTCGTATCCAGGGTCTTGTGCGGGGATGAGACCGGTGAAGTCGTGCTTACTCTCTGGGACGAAAAGGCATTTGCGGCCGGGGAGATCTCCGAAGGTGAGATCCTTGAGGTGGTGGGCAGGTTCAGGAGGAAAGGTGCCGTCGATGTCGCCGATCTCAGGAAACCCGAGAACCCTCCTGAGATTACGCTTCGAAAGAACGGTATGAAGACCTTCAGTCCTGTATCTCTTGATTGCGTTATTCTCGTCTTTGCCGGAGAGGGAGTTTTTCAGGCTCCGGGCGGGAAGGAGTCGCGTTATATACGCCTCATAACCGGTGACCGTTCGGGGGAGGCTGAGATTATGTTCTGGAATAACGAATCGGCAAAAACGTTTAATTGTGGCGATTTTGTCCGGATATCAGGCATATACGAGAGGCCCTCTTCAGGTCCGAAGAAAAGTTACACTGCCGATGAAAAATCCCTGATAGCACCTGTTCCTGTGGAAGAAGGGAAGATTGTTCATGAGTTTTCATCGCGGATTTCCGGGATCCGTGAAGACTGGTGGGGATCGATCCAGGTCTGTATCGATGATCCGGGGAGGGTGCGTGATTTCGTTACCAGAAAGGGTGCTGCATCTCATGTCAGGAACCTGCAGGTATATGATGAGAGCGGGGCAGGGGCTTTGGTCATCTGGGGAGAACAGGCGTGTCTGCCTTTTGTGAAAGGCGACAAAATCGAGATCTTCTTCGCGGAGGCAAGGGAAGGATCGAAAAGACCCGGGTTCAATGAAATCCCGTCATTGCCGGAGATCCATGCCGGTTACAGCTCTTTTGTATCTCTTAAGGAGAACGGTGGGGAACAGGTCTGCATTAGGGGAATCATTACTCCGCGAGGCGGTGGCTGCTACAGCATTGACAGCAGAGATTGCTGTTACCTGTTAAAAGAACTGAAAAACGGGATGCTTCCATGCTCCGAAGTTCTTGTATGGGGCATCTTATATGATTCAGGAAGAGTTGAGGTGAGCCGGTTCGAGATCTGCGGAGAAGATATCGATCTGATGAAGTCAGGGCTTGATGAAGTGAAAAAGCGATGCGGGTGCTGAGCCGGCGATTACTTTCGCACCGCATGGCGTGCTATCTTTATTATCAATCTGGCTATTGATTAGTATGAAAAGTTGCCTGGAGCTTCTTCTACAGGCACATTTTAAGAAAGTTCGAGAGGTATAAAAAATGACAGAACTTGAGATTGAAGATCTGCCCGGTGTCGGGCCTACAACTGCAGACAAACTCCGTGAAGCCGGTTACAGCACCATTGAGGGTATAGCAACCGCCTCATTTGCCGACCTCGCCGAGGCCGCTGAGATCGGTGAATCGACGGCAAAAAAGATGATTCGCGAGGCCAGGAAGATGGCCGATATCGGAGGGTTCCGGAAGGGTACCGATGTCCTTGAAGAGAGAAAGAAAGTCCGTAAACTGACTACTTTCGTTCCCGAGTTTGACGCACTTATGGGCGGAGGGCTCGAGACCATGTCGATAATTGAATTCTACGGTGAGTTCGGTTCAGGTAAAAGCCAGATCGCGCACCAGATGGCTGTAAACGCCCAGCTCCCCGAGGATGTCGGCGGGCTCAATGGATCGGTCATATACATAGATACGGAGAATACATTCCGTCCCGAGAGGATACGCCAGATGGTCGAAGGGCTTGATCTCGAAGATGTTCCCTCGCCCGAGGAGTTCCTCGAGCATATCCACGTGGCCGAGGCATTTACATCGGATCACCAGATGCTCCTTTTGGACAATGTCCGTGAACTTGCCGCAGAATTAAAAGAGACCGATAAACCCTTAAAACTCATTGTGGTCGACTCTCTCATGGCCCATTTCCGTGCAGAGTATGCCGGACGAGGAACCCTGTCCCTAAGGCAGCAAAAGCTCAACAAGCACATGTATGATCTCGCAAAGCTTGCGAAAGAGTTCAATGCAGTCGTAATTGTCACAAACCAGGTTCAGTCGAATCCTGCTGTGTTTTTCGGAGACCCGACGAAACCGACCGGGGGAAACATCGTTGGTCATGCCTCCAAGTTCAGGGTATACCTCCGCAAGAGCAAAGGCGGGAAACGTGTTGCAAAACTTGTCGACAGCCCCGACCAGCCTGAAGGCGAGGCCGCTTTCTCGGTCGAGATGGCAGGTCTTAAACCTGTATGATTGATAATATCATATAGATGAACAATAAATCCTCTTTTCATCCCCGTGCAGTTATAACCGATATCGACGGGACAATAACAAATAAAGAGCGCCGCCTGAACCTGGATTCGGTCTCTGTAATCAGGACCCTTGTGGATAACGGAATACCCGTTGTTCTTGCAAGCGGAAATACCGAATGCTCGCTCACATTTCTCTGTAAGATGATCGGAACTGACGGCACGATTATCGCCGAGAACGGTGGCCTTTACAAGATCACATATGCAGGGGAGAGAAAGATCTGTTCGGACAGGGCCGCGTGTCTTGAGGCTTATGAGAAGGTCCGCGAATATTACGATGAAAAAGGAATAGAACTTCAGCTCTACAGCCCTGAATATCGTTTTGCAGACGTTGCATTTGCGAGAACAGTAGACCCGGCCGAGGTTCGCGAGATTGTGTCGGGAATGCCTGTAAAGATCCTTGATTCCGGTTTTGCAATACATATCCAGTCCGGGGATATCAACAAAGGAACCACCCTGGCACTTGTGGCGGAAGAGATGGGCATACCATTATCGGATTTTGTTGCAGTAGGAGATTCGGACAATGACAGGGAGATGATTAAGGCCGCAGGGCTTGGTATTGCGGTTGCAGGTGGTCAGAGCGGAGCAGTCGAGGCAGCAGACTCTGTCAGCATGAAAAAATATGGGGACGGGTTTTCGGAAAAAATCAGGGAAATCTTCAGTTCATTCTTTTGACAGGTACCTGTCAACGACTATGTAGTCTTTTATATCCCTTACAGCTTCGAAAGGAATAAAAAGGCGCTCTCCGTCAACTTTGTAACCGCCCGTGTCAAAGCCCTGCTCGGGCCTGACTACAAGGCTGTCGACATTTCCTGTGTCAAGATCGATCATAATGTTCCTGATTGTCCCAATAACCATCCCGTCTGTACTCATAACCTGCTTTTTTGAAAGATTTCGGGAAAATACATTCTTCATGTTAAAAAAAATAGTGCAATAATACTATTTAAATTATCTTAAAGAAATTCAGTATGAATTATTTTTTAGCCGTTTCAGCACTTTTACCGGTTTAAAGATTTCCATCCTGTCTATGGGGACGGGAAAACTTTAAGGATGTCTGACTGCGTAAGTATTCCGATCGGCTTTTTTCCGTCTACGATTACTATCCTTCCGATTTCCTGCTCTTTGAATCTTCCTATGACCTCGAAAAGGTTGATATTCGGGGGAGCGATCACGACATCCTCCGTCATGATTTTATCCATCGTCGTGTCCATGTCCTTCCCCTCATCGAGTTTATGTGCAATGTCTGAAAGCGTCACTATCCCCACAAGCATATCCTTGTCCATTACCGGTGCCCCGTGTATGTGGTGCCTGCTGAAAAGCGATATTGCATCTTTTATAGTGTCGTTGATGTCCAGTTTCTGGACAGGGCTGCTCATGTAGTGGCTGATCTGCTTCTTGGGGAGGGAGATCATCTCAGATATGGATATCAGGAGCGACCTGTTCACCTCGTCCTTGCCATAGACCTCTCCCTTTACAAGGAGCTTGTTTACAGGTGTAGGCCCAAGGGTGATCTCGTCGCCGATATTGAAGCCCTTGACACTGCCTATGATTCTCACAACGGCGTGGCATAGGTCCGGGTGGCACAACGTCGTGAAGTCAAGTTCCGCGACATTTACACTTTTGAGATATTCCCCGTTGACCTGCAGGGGCACATCGCTTCCCTTTTCATAATCCAGAAGGTTTAATTCGTTATAAGCCGACGAAGAGGGAGTGTAACCCCCTTTCGGTCCCGGAACACCCTCGACAAGGCCCAGCGCCTTCAGCGCCTGCATCTGGTTTCGTACTGTTCCCGGGTTCCTTTTTAATAGTTCGGCGATCTCTTCACCTTTTATTGCCACAGACTTCCTGTGGTAAAGCGTGATTAAAGTGATAAGGATATCCTTCTGGATAAGGGACAACTCCATAATAAATTAATCATATAGGTTTACATAAATAGATTCGGGTTATTATCAGTGGAATTCGAAAAGATACCAACAATCCCCACGGCCGAGGAGATACTTGACAGGTCGCTGGGGCGGGCTTCAGCCATAAAAAAGGAAAAAAGGAATAAAGACCGCGCGAACGAGGAGTTCATACGTTCGGTATACAGTTCGGTCTATGACAAACTTACAGATACAGTTTCAAAATTTCCAAGTTTCGACCAGATATCCCCGTTTTATATGGATATCATAAATATCCTGCTCAGTGTAGACAATATCAAAAAGTCCCTGGGGGCGATACAGTGGGCCGCATCCCAGTCACGCGAAATAGGGAGAATGTATGCACGGGAGATGCGTAATGCGGAGAATCCTGTCGAACTCAGGAAGAAGGCGACGGCAAGAATTGCGTCCGTTCTTTACCAGGTGGACAGCGATCTGAAGTACCTGAACGAAACACGAAACATTCTCCGGAAACTTCCCGATATTCGCGAGGAGGAGTTCACCGTGGTGGTCGCAGGTTACCCCAACGTAGGCAAGTCCTCGTTTATTGCCCTTGTGTCATCGGCAAAACCGCAGATCGCCGGATACGCCTTTACGACGAAGAGCATCATGGTAGGGCACCACCCTGTAGGAAGGGAGAGAATCCAGATCGTGGATACTCCCGGCCTCCTGGACAGGCCCCATGAAAAGAGAAACGATGTCGAGAACCAGGCGATGACAGCTATTAAAAATGTCTCGGACCTGATACTGTTTATTGTCGACGCGAGCGAGACATGCGGTTATTCTGTCGGGGATCAGTTAGGTCTTCTCGAAAATGTCAAAAAAATTGTGGGAGAGACTCCCGTAGTAGTCGTCATAAACAAATGCGATGTCCGGAGGATGGACGGGTATCCGAATATGTCGACAAATACAAGAGAAGGGGTATCGGATATTATGAAGATAATTCTTAAAGAAAGGGAATCCAGCCCCAAGTCCCGGCGAGAGTGCACCCTATAAGGAATCCGATAATCGCACCGCCGTTGAGTGTCGGAAGTCCTGCCTGCGGTCTTCCCTTGACCACATACCATAACAGGACACAGAGACCGGCAAGAGATCCTATCATTGCAGCGATCGTCGGGAGGATCGATATCGGATTGTCGGGAGTGCTGATGAAAACATAAGAAGATACAACAATTATCGTTGGCATGATGAGATCTCCCATGCCCATGATAAAGGCCCCTCTCTCTTCTTTTCCCTCTCCGATGTTCAGATCGTCCTTAATGTAGGAATAATTTCGTGATTTGGGAATTACCACGAGTATAGGCGATTTTGTATTTATCACCCCTTCCGCGAGCGAAATCATGTGTTTCGTCTTGTACACCGATATCGCATCGTAAGCGGCAAGGATTACAAGCAGCACGATCGCAGGGAAGACCTCGAGCGAGATGCCGAAGATGGATGCCGTACCTGCACAGATCAGGATTCCGAGAATATCGATGACATACCACTCGGGATATTTATAGAGAAGTGCCATCGATCCAGCAGATAGAAGCAGTACAAAAACCGCAGCGAGGAGCTCCGATTCAGTGAGCAGCAGTGCAATTGCACTGTAGATATACAAAAATACGAGGAATATGGATACCCCGATGATGTACCCGAGAATGCGTTTAAACCCGTGCCTGATCAGCAGGAGCATTATCGCAGTGAAGACGAGAAGTATTATTATAAAATATAGTATATTCTCGACAGCCCCCGGGTCCTCAAAGGCAGCATATCCCGCTTCGTTTATTGTCGGTGTGATGAGCAGTGCACCCAGCTGTACTGCTATCATCATGACAAACATTGCAAACAGAGGCAGATTTTCTTTAACGTTCATATTTTAAAACCCCCTAACCCCTTGTTTAGGGAAAAACGGTGATATTGTTTCTCCTAAGAAGTTATCGTTTTCATAAATATCGACAGTTAGATTAATTAATTCTCTGTAATCATTTAAGAACATGGATGAAAGAGAAAGAACGAAGGATGTGATTCTTGCAGTCATCCTTGTCATATCTACACTTGTAATGGTGATCAGGTTATGGCAGGACTGGATCGTTGCAGTATCGACAGGTCTTATGATGATCTCTCTTGCAGGTCTGATACTGTCCCTCGGCAGGAGACTCGAGAGCTTTGAAAAAGCCGTGTCTACAAGAGAAATGACAATGAGAATGAACTTTGAGGAGATCTCAAAAAGTATTGACGAGAAGTGCGACAGGATGGTAGGGGATGTAGAAGCGACTGTCAGTTCACTTTCCCGCCGGGTATATCGTTAAATATCCCGAATTCTTTTTTGGTGAATAATTAATGGGCGTAGCAATAAGGGATCTGATCTCCGACTATAAAACTCCCGTAGACTGGGCCGACCTCCTGGGAACCGCGGCAGTCGACGGAAATAATGCACTGTACCAGTTTCTGACAACAATAAGACAGCCCGACGGGACTCCGCTCATGGACAGGGAAGGACGGGTAACTTCGCACCTGTCCGGGATTTTTTTCCGAATAACCACCTTCCTTGAGAACAATATAAAACCGGTTTTCATCTTTGACGGTGCACCTCCAGAGTTTAAATCGGAGACGCTCGAACAGCGCAGGGAGAGAAAAGCGGTGGCCGAAACAGCCTACAGGCAGGCTGTCGCGGTAGGGGATACAGCATCCGCCTTCCGTCATGCAAGGGCTGCGACAAAAGTCGACGAGACAATAATTGCAGGGACGAAGGAACTTTTGGGATATATGGGAATTCCCTGTATAGACGCCATGAGCGAGGGGGAGGCACAGGCGGCGTACATGGCCATGAACGGAGATGTAAGGTACTCTATATCCCAGGACTACGATTCTCTCCTCTTCGGGGCCCCGAGGCTTGTCAGGAACCTGACCGTAAGCCGGAAGAGAAAGGTCAGAGGTAGGGTGATCACAGTCAATCCCGAAGAGATCCTGCTCTCCGATCTGCTTGACGGGAAGGGAATCACACGTGAGGATTTAATCGAGATCGGAATACTTGTGGGCACTGACTTCAACAGCGGTGTGAAAGGTGTCGGTGCAAAGACCGCCTTAAAGATTGTAAAATCCGGGAAATTCTACGAGACCTTCGAAGAGAACGATCCGGAATTCGATCCCGCCCCCGTGAAAGAATTCTTCTTAAACCCTCCCGTGTCAAAGGATTATTCCCTCTCATGGTCCCACGTGGACCGCGAGGGAGTCGTTTCGTACCTCTGCGGCAGGCATGATTTCTCTGAAGATCGGGTCAACTCCGTTCTTGAAAGGATCGGGGTGAAATCCGGGCAAAAAACTCTTGACAGCTGGTTTTAACCGGCGACAAATTCTATTCTCCGATTGGTTGAATAAGATTCAGGTTGAATACTGTTTATGCAGCAGAGGCAGATCACCTACTCGCGCAATGTATTTTTACCCCTGACCAATGTGTGCAGGAACAGGTGCGGCTACTGCATCTTCAGGACTCCTGTGGGGCCGGACTGTGTCATGCCCCGCAATGAGGCGGAAGGCATAATCAGGGCCGGTGCCGCTGCGGGATGTACAGAGGCCCTTTTTACTTTCGGTGAAAAACCTGAAGAGGAAGACGGTTTTTCCGGGTACATCGAAAAAACCGGATATTCTACAATTCTAGATTACTGCTACGACATGTGTGAGTTTTCCATATCCTCCGGGATGCTGCCGCACACCAATGCGGGAATTCTCGATTACAATGAGCTTGATGTGCTTAAGGAGGTCAACGCGAGCATGGGCCTCATGCTCGAGACGACCGCGGAGATCCCCGCCCACAGGAATTCTCCCGGTAAAAAGCCGGAGGTGAGGGTCGGGATGATGGAGGATGCGGGAAAGCTTCGGATACCGTTTACGACAGGAATTCTCGTAGGAATTGGGGAGACCACTGCGGATCGCGAGGAGTCATTCGAGGTAATCCGGGATCTCCATAAGCGTTACGGACATATCCAGGAGGTCATCGTCCAGAACTTCTGCCCGAAGGACGGAACGGATATGAAGGACTATCCCACTGTGGGAAGAGAGGAATTCTGTTCGGCGATATCCTCCGCACGGGAGATCCTGCCTGCAGATATATCGGTTCAGATCCCCCCGAACCTTGCCGATGCGCAGTATTTCATCGGGTGCGGTGTCAACGATCTCGGCGGCGTTTCTCCGGTCACGATAGATTACGTGAATCCCGAGCACCCGTGGCCCGCAATCGACGAACTGAAGGCTACAGTCGGGGATCACCTGCTGAAAGAGAGGCTCTGCATATACCAGATGTACATCGATAAGGGCTGGTTTCCGGAGAGGCTTAAGTGCCTTATTGAAAAACTTAATGATGATATCGGAAAGAGAAATGAGCAACAATAATTCAAGGGCATAACTAACATGGCGAAAAAAGAACTGCTTTATGAAGGAAAAGCAAAATCCGTCTACGGGACCGACAATCCGAACGAGCTGATTGCCGTATTCAGGGACGACATCACCGCATTCAACGGTGAAAAGAAGGACCAGTTTTCGGGTAAGGGAGTCTATAATGCAACCGTTTCGGCATTCTTCTTCAGCATGCTCGAGGAGAAGGGAATTAAGACGCATTTTATTGGAATGATCGACGAGAGAACGATGCTGGTCTCAAAACTTAAGATGATCCCCCTTGAGGTCATCGGAAGGAACAGGGCAGCTGGCTCACTCGTGAAAAAATTCCCGTTCGAAAACGGGCAGGTCTTAAATCCGCCGCTGGTCGTTACGGATTACAAGAACGATGAACGCGGAGACCCCCCCATCTGCGACGATATCATATATGCCCTTGGTCTCCTGACACCCGAAGAACTGAAAGAAGTTCGTGAGATGACGCTGAAGATAAATAAGATACTCTTCGAATTCTTCGACAAGCTTGGCCTTGTATTCGTCGACTTCAAGATCGAATTCGGCAGGCTCGGGGACAGGATTGTCCTTGGAGATGAGATAAGCATGGATTCGATGCGTCTCTGGGATAAGGATACCGGCGAGTCTTTTGACAAGGATGTTTATCGGTTCGGAAAAGGGGATGTCATGTCCGCATACGGTCGTGTCGTCGAAAAGATTGAGGAATGGAAGAGACAAAATATTTAGGTGGATCCATGAAGTTCAGCTTGAAGATTACAATCTCGTTAAAAAAAGGGATGCTCGATCCCGAGGCGCTTGCAATTAAACACGCACTTGACAATCTCGGCTTTAATGTAGAGTCGCTCGGCACGGCAAGGGTTTTCTTTATCGATGTCGACGAAAGCAGTGAGGATGCTGCAAGGCAGAAGGGGCAGGAGATGTGCGACCGCCTCCTTGCAAACCCGGTAATCCACAGCTACGAGATCGAGGTATCAGGGGTTTAAAATAATGAGATTTGCCGTAATCAGGTTCGGCGGAAGCAATTGCGACCTTGATGCTGTTCATGTGCTGCAGGACGTATGCGGAATCGATACCGATCCGGTCTGGTATAAGGAAGGCCTTGCCCGCAAGTACGATGCGATACTGATCCCCGGCGGCTTCAGCTACGGGGATTATCTCCGTGCCGGTGCGATCGCCACAAGAACCCCGATAATGAAGGACGTGATCAGGCACTCGGATGCAGGCGGCCTGGTGATAGGCATATGCAACGGCGCCCAGATCGCCGCTGAGAGCAGGCTGGTCCCGGGAGTTTTCACGATAAACGAGTACCCGAAGTTTATCTGTGAAAAAGCCTATTTAAAAGTGGAGAACAATACGTCGCCCTTTACAAGCCTATACGAGGAGGGGGAAGTCATCAGCATCCCGATCGCCCACAAGGAAGGGCGGTACGTGGCGGATGATGACACGCTCGCAAGGCTCGAGAAGGAAAACAGGATTGCCTTCAGGTTCTGCGATGCGGACGGGAATGTTACGCCTGAAGCAAACCCAAACGGTGCGGCAGGGAATATCACCGGGATTCTCGGGGAGAAGGGAAACGTTCTTGCAATGATGCCCCATCCCGAGAGGGCGTCGGAGGAGATCCTCGGTTCGACTGACGGAAAGAAGATCTTCGATTCGATGATATCCTACATAGAATCCCGTTAGAGAAAATTCGGAGTAATCAGATGGCAAACGATGAAATATCACAGGAAGAGATCGAGGCATTGTCCGGGGAGATCGAGGACTGGGCTGAGTCTTATGCCGATGAAAGCGGCTATAAGCTGAACAAGGATGAGCGCCAGAAAAAGGCGGTTCTCAAAGGACTTGCGAGGAACAAACTGAAGTTCGGCGAGAGGTACTGCCCGTGCAGGATAAGGTCCGGCGATCCCGGGAAAGACAAAGAGATCATCTGCCCGTGCATATTCCATAAGGACGAGATTGATAAAGACGGCAACTGCCACTGCAACCTCTTCTTTGACAAATAATTTGGGAAATAAGCGAATGGAATCGAAAGGAAATCTTTTGAAAGAAAATCCTTTTGAAACAATTTTTTATCGATAACGTACAACGGTTTTCATAATGGTTATTGCTGTAATTCCGTTCAGGCCGGAAAATCCGAAGACGAGACTTTCGTGCGTCCTGGATCAGGCGGAGCGTGAAAAGTTCGCCCTGACGATGCTCAGGGACGTGGTCCAAAAGACCGCACTTGCAGGCTGCAGCACAATACTGCTATCGACGGAGGAATATCATGTTGACGGAGCATCCACGGTCGTCAAAGAGCTCGGCTTAAACGAAGCCCTGAACGAATTTCTTTCCGAAACCGACGAACCCGTACTGATAATAATGTCGGATATCCCGCTCGTCACTCTTGAAAACATTGAATCAATACTTTCTGTTGAATCGGACTGCGCAATAGTCCCTGGTCGGGGAGGAGGGACGAACACGATATTCATAAAGGAGCCGTCCAGGTTCAGGGTCGATTTTTACGGTGCAAGCTTCCTCGATCATATGAATATTGCAAAAGAGGCCGGGCTTAGCGTCGAGGTTATAGATACGTTCCGCATGTCGACGGATATAGATGAAAAAGAGGACCTTGTCGAGATTCTCCTGCATGGAAACGGGGAGAGCCGCCGGTACCTGGAATCACTCGGTTTTACGATCTCTGTCAATAAGGGCAGGGTTGGAGTTCATCGCGACTCCCATGAAGAGGCACTCTGAAGGTTCGATCGAACCGACACCTGAGCTTCCTTTTGAGATATATTTGGAAAGTCCCCTGATAATCGCAACAGGGGTGCATTCGTTCGATTCTCCCATTACCAGTTCTGCAGCAGACGCCAGGTTGTCACCGACTGCAAGTCTCGTTACTTCAAGTTCGTGCCCGAAGAGATCCTTCTTTCCCCTTTCATCAGTAATTGCAGAGACACCGTAGCAGCCGATTGCGACTCCCGAGCACCCGAGGCGCATTGCGTGCGTCCTTGAATCTATTACCAGAACCCCGGTCTCTTTTCCGGTTTTTTCCAGGATCTTATCATGGATTCTCTTTGCACTTTTATCCGGATCTTTCGGGAGCGTTACCACACATCCGGGCGGGGCGTTAGAACCGTCTACGCCTGCATTGGGAAGAAGAGTCCCGTTTTTAAGGCTCAACAGGAATCCGGGGATACCGCCCGCGATGCTGTCGCTCTCGGAGATTACTACCTCGGCGAGCCTTGCATCGATCTTATACATCTTTTCATATTCGTACGCCTTTTCTGAGGGGGTCACATCCGAAAGCCTGACTATTGCATCTTCTGTCGTTGCAAGCCCGCTCTCGGCAATGGCAATAATATCCCCGTCTAAGATGCCTCCGGCCTGGCTGGATTCATCGATTATTATTTCGGCGATATCATCGCCTGGGATCAATATCTTTGTTTTTATTCCGAAAACCTGAAAAGAGCTGCCCATTATAACCTGTTTAACTTTTCAAATACTCTGATTAAATCCTTTGTGTCGGAAACATCATGAGCCCTGACGATCGCCGCTTCTTTCTCCAGAAGGCTGTAGGTGACTGCAAGGGTTCCGGGGAGTCTTCCTTCCGGAGGGGCATTAACCAGATCTCCGATAAACGTCTTTCTCGAAACCGCCGCAAGAAGAGGGTAGCCGAATGCGTTCAGCTCATCAAAACGCCTAACGATCTCCCAGTCGTCTTCGGATGTCCTTTCCGGTGTCCATCGTCCCACTGCCGGATCAAGGATGATCTCGTCGATCCCGTTTTCCCTAGCCCGGTTCAATACTACATTAAGTGCGTCGCATATTGCATCAAAACCCTCCGGGTCGCCGGGTAGATCGTAAGATGCCATAAGTATGGCGGGAAGGCCTGAATCCCCGGCAACCTTTGCGAATTTCTCGTTTGCGAGCCCATGTATGTCGTTTATGCAGCTTATATCGTATTTAAGGCAGGTCTCGAGTACTTCGGGGTACATCGTATCCACCGAGACGGGGATGTCGCTTCCGGAAAATTCCGAGAGTGCTGTCTTCATCCGCTCCGACTCTTCTGCCAGGGAGATCGGTGCCGAAAGAGGGGCCGTGCTCCTCGCACCGATGTCGATAATATCTGCACCCTTCTCGACGAGAAGCGCCGCCTGTTCATATACACCTTCGGGTCTTGTATAAGAACCGGAAAAAAAGGATTCGGGGCTGCAGTTGACAACACCCATTATTCTTACGGGATTGTCTCCCCCGACGGTTATTTTATCTATATTACAGGTTCGCATGCCTTCTGGCCGATTCCAGAGTGTTTTCCATGAGCGTCGCGATGGTCATGGGCCCGACTCCGCCGGGAACGGGAGTTATTGCCGAAGCGATAGGTTCGACCTTCTCGAAGTCCACATCGCCGCAGAGCTTCCCGTTTTCGTCATGGTTTGTGCCTACGTCGATTACGACCGCACCCTTCTTAACCATCTCCGGCCCGACAAATCTCGCCCTTCCGATGGCAGATATGAGAATGTCGGCCTTTGAAGTCTCTTCTGCAAGATTTTGCGTCTTTGAGTGGCATACCGTGACCGTTGCGTCTGCATTGATCAGGAGTGCGGCCATAGGTCTTCCGACATCCACCGATCTCCCTATGACAACCGCCTTCTTTCCGGCCGGATCTATCTCGTACTCCCTGAGGATGGTCATGATCCCGCCCGGAGTGCATGGCACGAAGTCCGGTCTTCCGCTGAAAAGCCTGCCGTTGTTTAAGGGATGAAAGCCGTCCACATCTTTCTCAGGGATCACAGATTCGATGACCTTCTCGGTATCGATCTCTTTGGGAAGGGGGAGCTGGACGAGTATTCCGTGAACTGCCGGGTCACTGTTGAGTTTTTCAACGGCGCTGACTACATCTTCAGTCGTGGAGTCCCCCGGAAGCTCGACTCCCACCGACCTGATGCCGACTTTCCCGCAGGCGTTGTGCTTCATCCTGACGTACAGCTGCGAGGCCGGGTCTTCTCCGACGATCACTGTCGCAAGACAGGGTTTCAGGCCCGTCTTTTCGATCTCCGATTTTACGATCGCGAGCCTCTTTTCCGAGAGCTCTTTTCCGTTCAGTATCATGAGACTTCAGGATATAACGTATATTTTGAGGCGAAGGCTTCGACTTCCTTCTTAACCTCGCTGATCTCGGCCTTTGAGTTCTTGTTCTTGCATACGTCCTTGAGAACTCTTGCAATCCAGTGCCCGATCTGCTTCATCTCGTCTTCCTTCATTCCGCGTGATGTTACTGCGGGCGTTCCGATACGGAGGCCGGATGTCACGAACGGGCTGAGCTTCTCCCTCGGGATCGTGTTCTTGTTGACTGTGATCCCTGCCTCTCCAAGGTATGTCTCAGCTTCGAGACCGGTGAGGTGGTCGCCGTTTGTGCTCAGGTTTGTTAAGTCGAGAAGAATCAGGTGATTGTCGGTTCCGCCGGATACAAGGTCGAGACCCTCTTCGATGAGGACTTCAGCCATCGCCTGTGAATTTTTGACGATCTGCTTTGCATATTCCTTAAATGAAGGTTGAAGAGCCTCATGGAAGCAAACCGCTTTCCCTGCGATTACATGCATGAGAGGTCCGCCCTGCATCCCGGGGAATACGGACTTGTCGATTGCCTGTGCGTTCTCTTCACCGCACATTATTGCACCGCCCCTCGGTCCGCGAAGCGTCTTGTGCGTGGTTGTTGTTGTAATATCGACGACTCCTACCGATGTGGGGTGGGCGCCTCCTGCAACAAGACCTGCGATGTGTGCGATATCGGCCATACAGTATGCACCTACCTCTTCAGCGATCTCCCTGAATGCCTTGAAATCAATAATCCTCGGGTAAGCGCTTGCACCGCAGACGATCATCTTCGGCTTCTCTTTCCTTGCCTGGTCAGCAATCTGGGCATAGTCGAGCGTTTCGGTCTCGGTGTCTACGCCGTAATGCGATACACTGTACCATTTCCCTGTAATATTTACCGGTGACCCGTGCGAAAGATGTCCGCCCTGCGAAAGGTCCTGGCTCATCATGAGATCCTTGTGCTGCATGAATGCGAAATAAACCGCCTGGTTCGCCTGGCTTCCCGAAACAGCCTGGACGTTCGCATGTTCTGCGCCGAAGAGTTCGCAAAGCCTGTCGCGTGCGAGGTTCTCGACCATGTCGTGGAATTCACAGCCGCCATAGTATCTTTTGCCGGGGTATCCTTCGGCATATTTGTTTGTCATTATCGAGCCTACGGCTTCCAAAACGGCTTTGCTTACAACATTTTCCGATGCGATCAGTTCAAGGCCGTTAATCTGCCGCATTCTCTCTTTTTCAATCAGATTGAATATTTCCGGATCTGTATCTGACAGGTAGGACATATGCAAAAGTGTTTGACCTGAAGAGATTATATTGTTTCTACACCGGATGCGGGTTATGTTTGTATTGAAGAGATGCGATCGCTGTTTTTCAGGTTCCCTGATTATCTGTCGGCAGGATGCGCATATCCGGTATAAGTCTCCAGGTGGATAAGCTCCGGCAACTGTTAAATAAGATGTGATTCTTTTTTTATGCCAAATATTATTAAAGTTATAAGATTACCTTTATTTAACCCGGGGAATTCCAGATGTCAGATATGAATTCGGATGCAAAAGTCAGGGATCTCGAGCACGTGCTCGAAGAAAAGGAGCGGGAGATTCAGATGCTGAGAGATAGTATACATGAGTATAATGAAAGAAAGCCTGTTGGCGAAGAGAGGATCAAGAGTATTGAAAAGCGGATAAATGAGATCGACGGGCTTATGAAAGGCCTTATGGAAGAGATGCTTGATGTCAAGGCATGCCTCCAGAAGATCTCGAAATCGATAGATGAAGATTCTGCTAATATCCCCAAGAGGACTCCAAGGGAGTCCCGGAGATATCCTCCGGTCGTATCTCCTTCGGCAAACGCAGAAAGAAAGGCAGCAGTTGCAGAAGCGGCGGCCCCGCCGGCTCCTAAAGAAAAAAAGATGATCATACAGCCGGACGGGACTATGCAGCCCGAAGAACGGTCCGGGGAAGAGATGATTGTTGCCGATCACAGGAATTCGGGAAGATCTGCAGGGAGAAGGGGCGACCCGAAAGAGTCGAAGCCTCTTATATATGCAGATGACGACGATTCGATAGAGATCAAAAGAAAGAGCAGCAGATAATAGGCGTTAATTTCGGGTAAATATCCCTAACAGCCCCTGAGGAGTAGCGGTCTTTGTATATTACCGAACTGGAGATTGATAATTTCAAGTCTTTTGCAAAAAAGACTAAAATACCTTTTTATGAAGGTTTCACTGTCATTTCCGGGCCAAATGGTTCCGGGAAGAGCAACATTATAGACAGTATTCTCTTTTGTCTTGCACTCTCAAGTGCCCGCGGTCTCAGGGCCGAAAAACTTACCGATTTAATCAACTTAAATTCCGGGAAAAATACTGCGGAGGTTTCAATAACTTTTTCAGACGGAACCAAGGTCCGCAGAAAGATAAAGAGAACTCCCCACGGTTATTACAGCTACAATTATCTCGATGATCGGGGCTGTAAACAGGGCGATATAGTCGATCTTCTCTCGAGGCACGGTATAAAATCCGAGGGTTATAATGTCGTAATGCAGGGCGACATAACCCGGATTACGGAGATGAGCGACGTTGAAAGGCGAAAGATCATAGACGAGATCGCCGGTGTTGCCGAATTCGACAAAAAAAGGGACCAGGCCTTATCCGAGCTTGAGATTGTCAGGGAGAGGATTGAGAGAGAAGAACTTCTCCTCGCAGAACTCGAGAGAAGGCTTAAGGATCTTGAAAAAGAGAGAGCACAGGCTGTAAAATATCGCGAATGGAGTGAAAAGCTGGAATATTTCCGCTCCTGCCACTCATTTGCAAAACTTAAAGAGAAGAAGAACGAGCTCGGTGCGATCAGGGAGCTGATCCTCTCGCAGAAAGAGGAGATAGAGAAGATAAACTCCAAAAAAGTTACCGAAGAGGAGAAGATCGAAGAGCTTCGCAAAAATGTGCTGGAGCTAGAGAAGGAGATCAATGAGAAGAGCGGGAAGGAGTATCTCGAGCTTCTCTCCGAGATCGAGTCCGCAAAAGGGCGGATATCGGTGTCCGAGCAGACGATCGTCCGTCTTCAGCAGAGTATAGAATCCAATAAAGAGACTGTCCAGCGTGTCTTTATGGACAAAAAGAGGGCCGAGTCAAGGGTGCAGGAGTGTTCCGACAGCCTGCGGAGCATGTCCATAGACCGGTCGAATCTCTCGATGGAGGTCTCGGGTCTCAGGGCTGATCTCGAGGATGTCGAGGCAAAACTCCAGAAAGAGAGCAGTGCTCTGGAAGGTGCGAAGGAAAAGCTCTTCGAGCTGATGGACGGCCTTGAGAAGAAGAAAGGCGAGAGATCGGAATTTCTCAACCAGCAGGATGTCCTCATCGAAAAGAGTAGGATGCGTACGGATGAAAAGGAGCGCCTTTCTTCAAGAATTGCCCTGATCGACCAGGAGTTTGCCGAAAAGTCCTCGCTTTGCGTGGAGTACAGGTCTGAGCTGAAGAAACTGGAGGACCAGAAGAAAACCATCGATGCCGGCCTGTCCAAAGCAGAGGTTGAACTGTTTGAAAACCGCAGTGCCCTGGAAAAGATACGCAACGAGATCCGGGGTCTTGAAAGGGATCTCATGCGGCTTGAGGCCCAGCAGCAGGCGTCGGGCGGCCCCGGAGGAAATGCCCTCGATGCAGTCCTTGGGATGGACGGGGTTATTGGGACGGTCGCCCAGCTTGGAAAGGCACCCGCCGAGTATGCTACAGCGCTTGATATAGCCGCAGGAGGAAGACTGCGGAATGTAGTTGTGGAAAA
>NZ_KN360934.1:146510-149310 GCF_000784355.1 Methanolacinia paynteri
TTCGCTTTTTGAAAGAAAGACGCCTCGGCAGAATGACATTCCTTCCTCTAAACAAGCTCCGGGCGCCGGAGAGCTATCCTTCTCTTGACAAGAATGTCATCAACTATGCAGTAAATCTCCTGGATTATGATTCCCGGTATGATGTTGTCTTCCGCCATGTCTTCGGCACTACGGTTGTCGTTGATAAGATGGACACCGCAAGGAAGATGATCGGAAGATACCGGATGGTCACCCTCGACGGAGATCTTGTCGAGAAGGCCGGTGCGATGACGGGTGGATCTCAGCAGAAGAGGATCTCCGGGTTCGGGGTTGCTGCAGACGAGGAGATCAAAAAGCTGGTTGGCGCTATCTCCGGGCTTCGTGTCCAGGAGTCCGATCTCGCATCCGCGGTTGAGAGGTTTACTGCCGAAGTGGATGAAAGCCGGGCGAAGAGATCAACTTTCGACGAACAGATGTCCCGCTTCAGGATGCTCAGTGAAGAGTACGGCAGGATGATCGAGAACCTGGAGGACGAGAAGAACGGGGTCCTGAGGCGCCAGGAGGAGATCCAGGGCGAAGTCAGCGGTGCGGGAGAGAAACTTGCCGAGATTGAGGGCCTGGTTGAGAATATTTCAAACGAGATCCAGCAGATCCAGGACGAGTACAATCAGCTGAGAAAGAGGCATGACGATACGGATCTCCCTGCACTCACAGAAAGCTACGAGCAGCTGAAGAAGAGATATGAAGAGGCCGACAGGCGTCTCCGGAACAAGGACTCTGATATCTCCGATCTGCAGAGGGAGAGGCAGCATTTCCAGAAACGCGTGGAGGAGCTGGATCTCGACAGGGAAAAGCTCGAGACCGGAATCAGTTCGTTCGAGGATGAGATCTCTTCATGCAGGCAGGCTATAGAGGAGAACAAGGAGATTATCGAGGATCTCGAAGACAAGAGGATGAACTTTTCCGAGGAGCTCAACGCCCTGCACGAGAAGAGGGACGACCTCAACGAGAAGATCCTGGGAGTCGAGAAGATCGTCATTACGTTCGAGGCGGAGGTGGAGAGAAAGGATCTCCAGATCCACTCCCTGGGCGAGAAGGAGAAAGAGGTTCTGCAGAATATTGACGAACTCTCCGAAGCCGCAGGCGATTTTGAAACGAATCTCTCCTTAAAGGAGATCGAAGAAGGCCTGGAGGAGTCGGAATCTGCCCTCAGGAAGATCGGGGCCGTCAACATGCTTGCCATTGAAGAGTACGATCGTGTTGCAGGAAGGGTTGAGGAGAGGTCTTCCAAAAAGGCTGTTCTCTCGAACGAGAGGACCAAGATCATAGAACGTATCGAGCATTACGAGAAACTGAAGTTTGATTCGTTTATGGAGGCCTACAGCGCAATCGATACGAACTTCAGGAAGATTTTTGCACGGCTTACCGAAGGTTCGGGCAACCTCGTCCTTGAAAATGAAGACGATCCGTTCTCCGGCGGAATGACATTTGCGGTTCAGCCGAGGGGCAAGAAGGTTCACCTGCTTTCGGCACTATCCGGCGGAGAAAAATCCCTTACAACTCTTGCGTTTATCTTTTCGATACAGCAGTATATGCCCGCACCTTTCTATGCGCTTGATGAGGTCGATATGATGCTTGACGGCTCGAATGTCGAGCGTGTATCGAAGATGATCGGCGAGCTCTCGGCAAACGCCCAGACGATATGCGTTTCGCTCAGGAAACCAACTGTAGAGCGGGCCGACAGGATTATAGGGGTTACAATCCGGCCGGACAAGTCAACATACGTCACCGGTGTAAAGAATAATGGATGAGGAGCCTGTCGAAATTTTGGTCCGGATGGCCGAATCCGGTGAGATTGATCCCTGGAACATAGATATAGTCGAAGTCACGGATCGGTTTTTATCCGAGCTTGAACGGATGCAGAAGCTGGATCTGCGGATATCCGGCCGGACTCTCTTTTTTGCGTCGACCCTTCTCAGGATGAAGTCCGAGTACCTGGATGAGCCCGAAGTCTCCGGGTCGGAACAGGAGGGCGATTATTACGAGGACGATTATGGTTTTGACGAGGAGGGTGAGTATTCATTCGGGGATGTTGCAGAGCCGATAGACAGGCTCGAACGTGAGATCCAGAGGAGGATCAAGAGGAAGAAGCAGAGAAAGAGGCCTGTTACCCTCTTCGAACTTATCAAAGAGCTGAAGACTGCCGAAAAGATGCAGCGCCGGAGGCAGAGGAGAAGGCCGTCTCCGGAGTTGGAATTCTTCTTCGAGGCCGATGATATCGTCAGTGTCGCTCACGAGGAGGATTTTGAGGACATCGCGGATAAGATCTATTCATGTTTCGAGGATATGGAGGCCAAATCCGGCGAAGTAACGCTTTCTGCCGTCTGCGGTGAACTCAGGAAGGATGTGCGCACGATTTACATCCCGCTTCTTTTTCTGATGCTTGAGCAGAAGATAATCCTGAAACAGAAGGAATTTTTTGGGGAAATTTATCTTATACGGTGGCAAATCGATTTTTCTGATGATTGAAGTCTCATAGTGCCGCGGATCCTATTTTTCTTTCAATAATTTCCTGTAATGTTTGGTGTTGAATTGCGCGTTTTCGATAAATGTTCCAAAAAAATCAGGGATTTTGCATTTTTCTCGTTGAAGGTTGTTGCAGATCTCATGCAAATCCGGTAATTTTCAACAACCTTTATATGTTGCAACTGATAACATTGTAAGGCTGAAGTGGTGTGTAAGAAAAGGGCTCTGAGAGCTCTTTTCGAGAAACGCGACCACTAGATAGCTTTAACGGATAACAGAGTATCGAACAAAAATG
>NZ_KN360935.1:0-2449 GCF_000784355.1 Methanolacinia paynteri
CGTGCGAAACCCGGCCGCTCAACCAGGGATCGAGGCTTACCGCATGGGAGCTTTCGAGGGACAACATCCCTGTAAAGACGATCACCGACTCCGGCGCCGCGTTCCTCATGAAGAGAGGCGAGATCGATGCGGTCGTCGTCGGTGCGGACAGGATAACGCACGATGCGGTATTCAACAAGATCGGGACCTACATGCATGCTGTCTGCGCAAAGCACCACGAAATCCCGTTCTATGTCGCCGCTCCTACGTCGACATTCGACGCGACACTCTCGGAAAAGGACGTCGTCGTCGAGCAGAGGGACCGAAACGAGCTTGCGAAGTGCGGGGACAGGCTCCTTATGCCTGATTCGGTAGATGCGATAAACTACGCGTTCGATTCGACGCCGGTGGAGCTCGTAACGGCGATATTTACGGAAAAGGGAGCGGTCATGCCGCCTTTCTCGGTCGATGAGATATTGCAGCGAAAGGTTGGTATATAACCGCTGATTACATACAGGTGAGTGAAATGTTGCCGGGAACAGAGTTGTGGGACCAGTTTATGATCGCGATCGGGGAGATTGCGGTCATCGTGTTTATCGGGTTGTTCCTCTTCTCCCTCTTTGTCGTAGCGTTAGCGTTTTACTCCATCAAACGCGGCAGGTTCTACTTCCCGCGAGTCCTGCAGGCGGGCCTTGTCATATCGGAAGGTTTGGTCAAGGCGATATGCAAGTTCTTCGGTCTCGACGACAAGGAGCTGACGGCGTTCTTCATCAGGCTCCACAACGCGATGACGAAGAGCTCTTTTGCTGCGGTTCCGTCGAACAAGAGGGCGATCTTCGTGCCCCAGTGCCTGAGGCATTCGGCATGCCCGGCGAACCTGACACCCGAGGGCCTGGTGTGCAGGCGCTGCGGGCGGTGCGAGATCGGTGCACATATAGACGAACTTGAGGATATGGGCTATATGGTATGGATAGCTCCGGGTTCGACTCTTATCAAAAGAATGGTTGCAAAATACCAGCCCGAGGCCGTGATCGGTGTCGGCTGCCTGGTCGAAGTAAAAGAGGGTCTCGAGATGCTTGATAAGGCCGGGCTTATCGGGATGGGCGTCCTTACGTTAAAGGACGGCTGTGTCGAGACTATAATGAACTGGAACGATCTTCTCGAAGTGGCACGCGAGGGTCTTCCGAAACCGGATTAGGGTTCTGGACCGGGTCTCTTAAGACTTTTACCTGCCGCCCGAAGAGTTTTCCCGACTTTACCTTTCCGTAGACGTATATCGTTCCTTCGCTCCTTACGTCCCCGATCTCGACTCCGGGTCGGAGGATCACGTCGCCTGCGGCCTCGATGGTCTTTATCTTTGCGGAGTCGCAGATGGTGACATCCCCCGATGCCCTGAGCGGTCCGTTTATTTCAGTGTGCGGCCCGATTACCGCGTTTCTGCATATGACTCTCGATTTTACAGACGACCTCGGACCGAGTTCGAGATTGCCCGCGACGTCTAAGACGCCCCAGAAATGAGTGAGGGGCGGGACAACGAAATCCCCGTTTATCTTAACGTTGCCCTCAAAATACGACCCTGCGGGAGCTATAAAAGTATTGCCATCCCTGAAAACTTTCATCCATCAACAAATGCAATCCCTATGTTTATTTAATTTATCCTATGAGCATTGCGGACGCGATGAAGATTACGAGCGATAAGAACATCCCGTACTTCAGGATCGAGGTGGCCTTCGTTCTCCTGAGGTCTGCAGGGCTTTCTGCATAAAGGCCGTTTGTCGCACCCGCCATGATTACGAGATCGGCGATGACGATCAGGAGGAGGTATGCAGGACCCCACCAGCGGAAGACGGGCAGGAGGCTGATTATGACCGCGATAAGGGAGAGGACGAAGCAGAGGATTCCGGTCTTCTTCACCCCGATGGACATCGGGAGAGTTCTGGCCCCGCCTTTGCTGTCGCCTTCGATGTCCTCGGCGTCCTTGAGGAGTTCACGGGCGAGGATGGCGAGGAAGACGATGAGTGCGACGTAGAAGTTCTGCATAAGCCCGAAGGGGCCGAAGGTCGCACCGCCGAAGAGGAATATGCTTGCGGTGAGGTAGGATACCGCGATGTTTCCCGCGAGAGGGACTCCCTTGAGGCTGCTTGCGTAGAGTGCGAGCAGGGCCGAGTTTAAGATTGCAATGGCGATGCACAGCAGGTTTGTGAAGAGGGAGGCGGCGAGTCCTGCGATGAAGAGCACTATACTATATGCGAGTGCGGCCTTCGGGGTTATTTCGCCGGAAGGGATCGCCCGGTCGGGACGGTTGACTGCATCGATGTCCCGGTCGAAGTAGTCGTTGATGACGTTTCCGGCTGCTGTTATCATTGCGACTGCGGCTATGAGGGCGGGATATATGTATAACGGCGGTGCTCCGGGTGACAGGAGGTCAAACGGGCCTGCCGCGATTATTACGCCGAGAAGAACGGCGAAT
>NZ_KN360935.1:2568-9804 GCF_000784355.1 Methanolacinia paynteri
AAAGGAAGATCAAGAATTCCAGATCAGATATTTTAAAAACAGAAATAAATGAACAAATAAAAATTTAAATAATAAAATAATATAGATCAATCTATAATTTACCCATATAGGATTCTATTTTCCGCCTCTTAAGTATTACAACAATTAGAAGGAGTATTCCTATAATACTTACAATTATACCATATTTGACATCCACAGGATCGAACCTGAAGGTAACTTTGTCCGTATCGGACATCAACTCCTGTCCAACCATATTGCCAATCGGCACGGCATCCCGATCATTAACTATCCAGCCGTTATAGTAAGCAGTCTTCAGTACCGCATAATCCCCCTCCCTGAAGTCGCCTTCGATGACAACCTCGTCAGGAGAGAACTCCGTTATTTTCGCGGGAACCATGGTGTCCTCCCGGACGACAAATGCATTTGGCAAGACTTCTTCGGCTTTATAGACGGAGATATTTTCGACTTTAAATGTATATTCGGGGATGTTTTGATTACCATTTTCCAGATAGGAAGTATCAATAATATAATCGGCGGTGTAATACGTAGTATTTCCAATATTTATGGCGGCAGGCAGGGAAGATTTGAGAACGTAAGGATAATGACCCCTGAGTGTATGAATCCCATTCTTCATAAGTATATAATTAAAATCCTGGTGATAGTATTCCCATCCATAGGTGTATGCCCATATCTGGGGATTATCAGAACCCATTTCCAGTATTTTATACGAGATCTCATTCGCAGGACTGGTATCCAGGTGCGGGTTCATCTCTATCGACCCGTTTGCCGGCGAAATTAACGTCAGGGTTGCCATAGAGACTACCAAAAAAGAAGCCAGAAGCAATAGAGCATATTGGTTCTTCGGTTCTTTAGAGAAGATCTTTTTATCACCGCTGAAGAGGGCGATTATTACAATAAGCGCAATCACCAAGAATACCGGAATTATTGATAATATCATTTCCGAATTCAGAATGATCAATACTATCAGATTAAGTAACAAAGCCAGAACAAGATAATATTTTAATGTTTTTTCAGAGAATTTCTCCAGGTAGAGCAATACAATAAACACTACCACCAATAGCAATGCAATTATTGAAGTGAAATCAGGTACCGTCTGATAAGGCAGTTCTAGAAGTTTAACGAGGATCAGCAAACCCCCTAGCAGTTTAATATTATATCCCTGTTCGCCTGAAAGAGAAATTTTGTTAGAATTCTCCGGAAGTTTGTATAATATATCCAGGCCATATACTGCCAGCAGTAAGATTAACGGCAACAATGGACCGAAAATTCTTCCCGGGCATCTCAGGTTATCCAATCCTGGCAGATAATGTATAAACCAGAGAAGATTATTCCCGCCGTCAGCCCATATAAAGGAAAAACAAATTGCAATTATTGAGGGGACTGCAATTTCCTTTTTTCCGAAGACCAAACCGACTATTGCAAAAAGAACACAGATTACTCCGATTAAAGCGCAGCTTTCCGGTAACCAGAACGAAGAAACTACATCAATAGGAGTTCCGAACAATAATGAAGAAAGGTTGTTTTCTAATGATCCACCCCCCGCCAGAATCTCAATATCATCTATACGAACAATATTATCAGAAAATCCAAGTGCAGGAATTACTTTGATACCCAATATCATTATGCTGAATATCGTTGGAATAAGTAATACCGCCAGATAATGAAGCACTTTCTTTGTTTTAACAATATAATACAGGATAAAGATTGAAATGATCAGATATGCAAAGGCGATATTGTAGACATTCCCCATTGCCAGCAGTAAACAATTGAGCAATATCAAAAATATATAATTTTTTACCTCATTCTCTTTTAAATATAATATTTTAGCGAAATAATAGTATAACAAGGGTATCCAGGCATATGCAAATACAAAAAAGATATGACCTGCGTATACACGGGACAGCATCAGCCCGGAAAATACATATAAAAGAGATATTAAGAATGAAAACTCCTTTCTGCTTGTAACTAAGGTGCTGAATTTATGCATTGCAAAAAACGCAATGAGAATATGGAGAATTACTACAAAATTGACAATGAAAACATCATTAAAAATATAATAGAAAGGGAAAGACAAGGGATACAGTCTGTCTGCCATGAAATTTGAGATATCGGGCATACCCGACAGCCACAAATTATTCCACAATGACAGCGGATTGGCGGCGAAGAAGACATTCGGCTCATAGACCGATAAAATATCCTTATAGTCACCAACCAGTAAATTTTTATTAAGAATCACATAATTAAAAGCAACCAGAATAATTAGAAAGGGGACGATTACATACGGCAAAGAACCATATTCATCTTTTAATTTCGATACCCAGCGCATTAAATCCATGTAAGATTTATTAATGGTTTTGTTAGTAAATAGTTTTTTATTCAATAAAATTCGTGATTGTTACCGGGAATCTCTCCAGGCCACAGATCGCGGGCAAATTCAAAAGACCATAGAGATATAAAACTGGAATCACATATTTTTTAACACAACAATCGGAAAAATAAGTATTAGCAGAATCATGACGGATTCCCTGCCGGCTTCAGCTTTCCAGAAAAATCCAAAGGAGAAAGGGGCTGTATTGAACGTATTGAAGAGACTACATACAATACGGGATGTATTAGGAATAAGGAATCCACAGAGAACAGCAGGCGCTACGAAATTACCGAGTATAGAAGACATTTAAAAAGAATCTCAAGATCCGAAGGTGAAATATAATATGATTCCATTTAACCGGCAGGCTCTTTTCGGCAATGAATTCAGCTATATCCAGGACGCTTTTGAGCAGGGAAAGATCTCCGGAGACGGCAAATACACAAAATTTTGCACCAACTTTATGCAAAAGAGATTTTCTGCTGAAAAAATTCTCCTCACACCGTCCTGTACCCATGCTCTTGAACTTGCAGCACTCCTGATCAACATTCAGCCCGGAGACGAAGTGATCATGCCTTCATATACATTCGTATCAACTGCCACCGCCTTTGTCCTGCGTGGCGCACGGCCGGTCTTTTGTGATATCAGAAGTGACAACCTCAATATCGACGAGGACAAGATCGAAGCGCTGATCACAAAAAGAACACGTGCGATTGTACCCGTTCATTATGGTGGCGTCGCCTGTGAAATGGATAAAATAAACGAAATTGCAGACGAAAACGGGTTGTATGTCGTTGAAGATGCGGCACAGGGTGTCAACGCAAAATATAAGGGCAGATATCTTGGAACCATCGGCCATTTCGGCTGCTATAGTTTCCACGAAACAAAGAATTACTCGATGGGTGAAGGCGGTGCGATTGTCATAAATGATCCCGGGTTTATAGAAAGGGCTGAGATTCTCCGGGAGAAAGGAACAGACAGGAGCAAATTTTACCGCGGGGAGGTTGATAAATACTCCTGGGTGGATATCGGATCGAGCTACCTTCCGTCAGATATCTCCGCTGCAATTTTATGGGCCCAATTGGAGAATCTTGACGAAATTCAGCAAAAACGAAGACACATACACGAACGGTACTTCAATGGACTGGCAGAACTGGAAAAGGAAGATTTTTTGCGGCTGCCTGTTATCAACGAATTTGCGGAGTCAAACAATCATCTCTTCTATATACTGATGAACTCTGAACGGGAGAGAGATGAACTCCTTGCCTACTTAAAAGAAAATGGTGTTTATGCAGTGTTCCATTATGTTCCTTTGCATATGTCTACCTACTACCACAGGAATTACGGGGAGATTTCATTACCACTGACGGAAGATTTGAGTGCAAGGCTGATCCGGCTGCCGATGTACTACGAGCTATCAGATGATGAAATAACAAGAGTTATTGATTTGGTAAGGAAATGGCATGATCATAACTGAACTGAATGAAATGCCAGGTGAGATGGAGGTTAAATGAACAGAAAAGGTAAAGAGTACAATGATTTCTGTATAATAATGGGTGAGCCGACAATTGGAAAGAACGTGTGGATCGGCTATTTTACCGTGATAGACGGGACAGGCGGTTTAATAATCGAAGATGGCGTTGAAGTAAGTTCGGGTGCGAAAATAATGTCCCATTCAACTGAATGGCGCTGTATAAATGAGAAAAGAATTGTTAACGGGGAGATTAACAAGGAAGATATCTCTTACAAACCGGTTATTGTTGGGAAATATTCATTTATCGGTACAAATGCCGTAATTCTTAAAGGCGTTAAAATCGGCCATCACAGCATTATCGGTGCCGGAAGTGTAGTAACCAGGGATATCCCTCCGTATTCAGTAGCTGTAGGCATTCCTGCCAGGGTGACCGGGGATTCAAGAGAATTCAGAGGCGGGAACTAACATATTCCGGCCTTGCAGATATAATAATTTTATAATACAATTCAAATTCTTTTATTCAAAGGTGCATGAAATAATTTAAAATTCGGGTAAAATTTCACATGATATAAAAAAATGCATTAAATTAATGAAATATTAAATAGAATCCCGCATATAAGTCTATATAAATTCAATCCATCAGTTAAAAGGATTAATATGAAACTATCTATAGTTATTCCCATATATAACAGTGAATCCACCCTTATCGAATTAACTGACCGGCTGATAAAAACATTTGAAGATCTAATCCCTGGTTACGATTACGAGATTATACTCGTTGACGACTGTAGTAACGATAACAGCTGGACCTTGATGAAAAAGATCCACAATGAGAATAACAGGATAAAAGTAATCCACCTTTTAAAAAATTTTGGTCAGCATAATGCTACGCTCTCCGGACTCCATTATGCCGAAGGAGATTACATTGTCATTATGGATGATGATCTTCAGCATCCGCCTGAAGAAATACCCAAACTCATCAGCAAAATTCAGGAGGGTTATTCGGTCGTTTATGGAAGGTATGAAATAAAAAAACACAGCAGGCTGGAAAATTTTTTCAGCAAAAGGTTTCAGAATTTCATTCATTCCATACTCGATATACCCGCAAGTCTGTCGGTTACAAGTTTTGCAATATTTTCATCAGATGTAGTTAAAAACATGATCTCCATCAGGTCATCATATATATTCCTGCCAGCTCTGGTCAGTAAAAGCGTCCCGGTTAACAAGATTACCAACATTATTGTAGATCATCATCCCCGCAAAGTCGGATCATCAAACTATCATTTTCGAAAATACATGGCGCTCTTCCTGAATCTGATTATAAATTATTCAAATATCCCATTATTTATCGTCGGTATAATAGGAATTGTTTCAAGTGTTCTAAGCATTTGTTACGGATTATACATACTCGGGCACTTCATGATGGACCCGACATATGGTTTAATGGGATGGAATTCTCTTATAGTAGCCATAACACTTCTCGGAGGCCTGACTCTTCTGTCAATTGCAGTTATAGGGGAATACCTTCGCAGGATTTTAACTGAAGTCTCTTACGGCCAGCAATATGTTATCGGAGAAATGTATGTTTAGGCCGAAATGGATCTATTTCTCCTTTATCGTTCTTGCAGTAATTTTTCAGGCATCTGCAGGCATATTTTTTAAATACGCTGCAATAACCCTGGCAGGTATCAATCTCGCTTCTATAATGTCAAACCTGTTTTATATTCTGGCACTGGTCTGCATGTTCCTCCAGGCTGTTGTATGGCAGCAGGCGCTAATTTATTATCCGCTTTCATATGCATATCCGTTCATAAGTATGGTCAGTTTTGTAGTCCTTATAGCCTCGGCAGTCCTCTTTCAGGAAGGAATAACGATGACTAATATCCTGGGTCTCGTCCTGATATCTGTCGGAATAACAATCGTCTCACGGAAGGCAACGGGGCACATTAATACATGATAGTTTCACTGGGGCTTGTCTTTATGACGGTTTTGCTAACAGGAATAAGTCAGGTTCTCCTAAAGACAGGATCGTTAAAAGGCAGGGCTGACAACAGGTTGTTTGGAGAATACCTGAACATTTACACATTAAGTGCATACGCCATTCTGCTTTTGGTAACCGTAATCTCGGTAATTGCGATGATTGAGGTTCCGCTGAAACTGTTCTATGCAATCGCATCGCTTAATTTTGTGGTGGTAACCTTACTGTCATGGATATTGCTGAAAGAAGAAGTCAATGGATGGATAATTACCGGGGTGGTTGTCATTGTTGCAGGCATTGTGATTTTCAACTTGTAGAGGACTTCAGCCGGTGCCGTGTATAGTACCAGGATAACAAATCATTCACCTGATAACCAGAGCCATAATCGCATGATTAAACTATGACCTGCCATTAAAATAATAATTAATTACAATCCAGAATAATTAAAAGGGTTAAATATGGAGATCTTCAGTTCGATAAAAAAAACCTTAAATCATCCGGTAATTTATTCGTCCGCAATGAAAATTCTCGGTTCGGACCGCACTTTCACTATGATGATCGATGAATACATAAAACCTAAAAGCGGGGACAAATTACTTGATATCGGATGCGGGCCGGCAAATATTTTCAATTATCTTCCTCAGGATGTTGCATATACGGGACTGGATTATAATGAAAAATATATCGAAGCTGCAAAGGAAAGATACGGAGAAAAAGGAACCTTCATTCTTGGAGAGGTCTCAGATGACATATATGACAATCTGGCCGAAAATTTTGACATAGTCATCGCAACAGGTGTCATTCATCATCTTTCAACAGATGAGGCAACCAGTATGCTTATGAAGGGGTATGAATGCCTGAAAGAGAACGGGAAAATAGTAACGGTAGACAATGTATATGATAATTCATTGAGTTTCATCAATAAAACCGCACTAAAAATGGACAGGGGAGCATATATAAGAAATGAACAGGAGTATCTGTCCCTTTTTACCCCGTTTCCAGACGTCCGGTGCTCGGTTGTGAAATCGCCATTAAGGATACCATATTACTACATCATCTGTACAGTAACAAAGAGAAATCTCTCTGGATCTGACTAGGATCACCACTAAATCGCGGCAAAGTCAAATCTATAAAAAAAATCAAATTATATTTTCGTGGATTTAATGCAATTAACGCAGATCCGGCCAGTATGTCGAGATTTCATATAAAAAAACAGGAATACTGTATATAAAAGCTATAAGAGAGTTATAGAACGGGCTTGAGGGGATTCGAACCCCTGACTTTTAGCTTAGGAGGCTAACGCCATATCCAGGCTAGGCCACAAGCCCTCACGAGAACTGCTCTAATAACTAAGACTGTATAAGCTATAAGAGTTGCTGATATACAGATTAAGGCAGA
>NZ_KN360935.1:9938-17728 GCF_000784355.1 Methanolacinia paynteri
CACCGGTATTCTTCAACAAAAGAATGGCGATAAACAGGGACCTGACAATCCTTATCCTGAAGTGTCTCCAGCCCGAGACATACCTCGACGCGATGGGGGCAACAGGTGCGAGAGGGCTTAGGGTCTCGAAGGAATGCGGGATCAAAGTGACGATCTGCGACAAGGACACCGACTCTATAACACTGATAAAATACAACCGCGACCGGTGCTGCAAGGAGGCGGAGGTCGTCGAATGCGACGCGAACGTCCTGATGCACCAGAGAAGATTCGATGCGGTCGACATCGATCCCTTCGGCTCGCCCGCACCCTTCATGAACTCGGCGGCGACATCTGCCAAAAAATATCTCTTCTTAACGGCGACGGACACCGCCCCCCTCTGCGGTGCACATCTGAAGGCGGGAATCCGCCGGTATTTCTCCAAACCGCTGAACAACGAATACCATTCCGAGACCGGCCTCCGTGTTCTCCTCGGCTACGCGGCAAGGGAATGCGCAAAATACGATCGCGGGATCGAGCCGCTCTTCTGTTACGCAAGAGAGCACTTCGTCAGGGTTCACCTGAAAGTCACCGGGGGAGCGGGGAGGGCGGACAAGGCACTCGCGAATCTCGGCTATGTCCACCACTGCAACAGCTGCGGGTTCAGGATCGAGCAGAAAGGAATCCTTCCCGAGACGATACGGTGCAGCGAATGCGGCGGGAAGCTTGCGGTCTCCGGCCCGGTCTGGCTCGGGGCTATCAACGACAAAGAACTCATCGCGGAGATGCTTGAAAAACTCCCGGAAGCGGAACTCGACAACGAAATTAAGATCCAAAAACTCCTCACGACACTCGGTGAAGAGCTCGACACGTCGACATTCTACGACTACCACGTGCTGAGCAGATTATGGAAAGTATCCCCAAAATCGATCGACGATGTCATCGAATCGTTGAAAGAGAAGGGATACGCCGCATCAAGAGTCCATTACTGCGGAACCGGGCTGAAGACCGACGCTCCCCTTGCAGCAATAAAAGAGTCACTGACCTGAAAGATTCCTTCAGGCCCTCGTAACAATTGTCAGAATATCCCCGTCCAGAAGCTGGTGCGGGAGACTGACCCTCTGGGCGTCGTGCTTGACCGACGGGCCCCACACTTTTGCATACCTGAATTTGCTGACGAATTCGCGGTGAAGCTTGTTGCAGACATCTTCCACCGTCGCAGGCTCCCTGATAATGAGCGGCTCTTCCATGTCGGCTTTACCGCCAACGGGTTTCATATAGATCCTAATGAAGCCGAGCTGTTCGTAGATCTCGTCCTTCAGCTTTTCAATATTGTACCCGCTGTGGGCCGAGAGCATGATCGGCGGCCTTCCGAATCTTTTCGTCACGTCCTTTACGATATCCCGCCGGGTCTGCTCGTCGACGAGATCCACCTTGTTGATCGCAAAGAATGCCGGGACATAGACCCTGTTGCCGAACATCGCGTCGATGAAATCGTCCTGGGTCACCTCGCCCCTGATGAGGACGTCGGCGTTGACGATCTTGTTCTCCGCGAGGATCGCACGAATCTCCTCGAGGTCGAGACCCGAGTAGCCGACTGTGTTGAACCTTATACCGCCGTTCGACGCCTTCTTTATCGTGATATCGGGCTTCTTCTTGTTGATACGAATGCCGGCGTCGTATAGTTCGTTTATCAGGACGTTGATGTGCTTTTCATTGTATACGTCGCCGAGAAGGAGGATCAGGTCGGCGCCTCTTACGACGGCGATGACCTCCTTTCCGCGGCCCTTGCCCATCGCCGCTCCCGCGATAAGTCCCGGGATATCGAGGATCTGGATATTCGCACCCTTGTGCTCCATCGCACCGGGGACGACGGTGAGTGTGGTGAACGCGTAGCTCGCGGTCTCGCTGTCCGTATTGCCCGTAAGTTTGTTGAGGAGCGTCGACTTACCGACAGAAGGGAAACCGACGAGGACTACTGTTCCGTCGCCCGACTTTTTGACCGAGTAGCCTTCGCCTCCGCCGGCCGAGGCCATCGCTCTCATTACGGCCTCATCCTTCAGTTTCGCAAGTTTCGCCTTGAGCCTGCCGATATGATGAGAAGTTGCCTTATTGTATTTTGTATTCTGTATCTCGTCTTCGAGTGCTTTTATTTCTTCTTCAACGGAGGCCATACTTGTTCATATAAGTGGCACCGGAGAATACTTAATTTTGTGCATCGAAAATCCAGAAATCGTGCAGATCTCCCCGTTAAAGCCCTGTTTCAGGAGACTGTGCGGGAGGCGTGACGGCGGCACGACAACAGGAGTGCAGGGTTTACAAAAGTTTCACACAACCGTAAGCCAACTTCTGTACATCGCAGTACAATAATGTATATATATGTACAAAACTGAATAATGTTGTGACACGAGGTGATGCCGGTGGAATGGAGACCGGTTTATTACAGGAAACAATACCAGCATATTCGGAAATAGAAAAGATCTGCGCGGAAAAGGATTATCCGGTGATAATTCCTGTCTACGCGGTATTCGACGATACGTTCCCGAGACCTGCGGATGCATTCGGGATGCTGCGCGAAGATGGATGCAGAGACGGGGGATTCATACTCGAATCTCTCGAAGGAAACGAAAAACTGGCGAGATACTCGATACTCGGCTTCAACGTCCGGGCGAAGATCACGATCTCGGAAAAGACGGAGATCACGGGCGACCGCGGGTTCACAGGAGCTCCGGACAGCGAGATAAACGGAGACCCGCTCGAAGCCGCAAGAGCCGCGATAAAGAACCCGCGGTTCTGCAATACCGGAATCCCGATCTTTCCCGGCGGATTTACGGGATACTTCTCGTACGATATGGTATACTCGCTCTACCCCGGCCGGTTGGGCAGCAGGAAGAAGACTGAAGACAACGACTTCCCGCTCGCCGAATTCCTCATGCCGGGAGATTATATAGTATACGACCATTTTGAAAATTCGGTATACTTCGCATCGCTCCTGAAGATCGGAGAAGATACGGATGCCAGGTCGGAATACCTGAAGGCCGCAGGAAGGATCGCCGGAATGGTCGATCTCCTCAGGGGAAAGCAAAACGAAACGGAAACGGATCACGGGGCTGCCGGCGACCGGTGTGAATACACCTCCCCCACGGGAAAGGAGTCCTACGAGGATATGGTCAGTTCAGCCCGCGAATACATCTACTCGGGAGACATATTCCAGGCCGTCGTTTCACGGAAGTTCGAATGCGAATTCGGCGGCGACCCGTATTCGATATACAGGGCGCTGAGGAAGATCAACCCGAGCCCGTATATGTACTACATAGATTTCGGCGGACGCCAGGTGATCGGAGCCAGCCCGGAGATGCTTGTCAGGTGCAGGAAAGGAGTAGTTTCCACCGTGCCGATCGCAGGGACGAGGAAACGCGGAATGACACCCGAAGAGGACGCCGCACTTGCCGAAGAGCTGCTTGCCGACGGAAAGGAATGCTCGGAGCATATCATGCTCGTCGATCTTGCGAGAAACGATATCGGCAGGATCTCGAAATACGGGACGGTCAGGCTGCCGCAGTTCATGGAGGTCGAGAAGTTCTCACATGTCCAGCATATAGTATCCACCGTCGAAGGCGATCTCTCGGACGGCCTCGACGGGTTCGACGCACTGAGGTCGTGCTTCCCGGCGGGAACGGTCAGCGGGGCCCCGAAGATCAGGGCGATGGAGATTATCGACGAGCTCGAAACCGAAGCAAGAGGTCTCTACGCGGGAGCGGTCGGGTATATCTGCCCTGACGGGGACATCGACTTCGCGATAGCGATCAGAACTGTCCTCGCCGAGAACGGGAAGCTTACGATCCAGGCCGGAGCGGGGATCGTTGCAGATTCTGTCCCTGAAACGGAGTTCTTCGAGACCGAGAGCAAGGCGGCCGGGATAATAAAATCGATCGATGCGGCAGGCGGAAAGGAAACGGGAGCGATTAGAACCGGAGGAATTGTAAGATGAACGTCCTTGTCATAGACTGCTACGACAGTTTCACCTACAACCTCTGCCAGCAGATCGGAAAGACCGGCTGCAACCTCACGGTATTCAAAAACGACGCTGACCCGGAGGAGGTCTTCGCCGGGAACTACGACAGGATCATCCTCTCGCCGGGACCGGGAAAGCCGGAGAACTCGGGCCTCTGCCTCGACGTTCTCGAAACTTTGAGCAGGGAGACCCCCACTCTCGGGGTCTGCCTCGGCCACCAGGCGATCTGCCATTTCTTCGGGGCAGAGGTCGTAAAGACCAACAAGCCGGTGCACGGGAAGGTCTCGGAGATAATCCACGACGGAGGGAGCATCTACTCGGGGCTGAAATCGCCCATCACGGCGACACGCTACCATTCGCTCGCCGTCCTGGCGGAGACGCTTCCAAAGGAGCTTGTCCTGACCGCGAAGAGCACTGACGACGGGATGATCATGGGCGTCAGGCACACGAAATACCCGGTCGAAGGAGTCCAGTTCCACCCGGAAAGCATACTGACAGGGGTCGGCGACAGGCTCATGGAGAATTTCCTGAGGGAGGGAATATGCAGATGATCCGCAGTGCAATCGCGGCCGCCGTGGACGGATCGGACCTGACGGATTTTGAAGCCGCATCGGTTATGAGGGAGATCATGGCCGGCGATGCGACAGATTCCCAGATCGCTTCGTTCATCACAGCTATGAGGATGAAAGGGGAGACGAGCCGTGAGATTGCGTCCTTCGCTGAAGCCATGCGGGAGTCGGGGATAAAGATTCATCCCAAGATCAAAGGGACTCTTGTGGATACGTGCGGAACGGGCGGTGACGGGAGCAACACGTTCAATATCAGCACCGCGGCCGCGATCGTTGCGGCAGGAGCCGGAGTTCCGGTCGTAAAGCACGGGAACAGGAGCGTCTCCAGCAGGTGCGGCTCGGCGGACGTCCTCGAAGCTCTCGGGGTCAATATCATGGCCGAACCGGCGACTGTTGAGAAAACAATCGAAGAGATCGGGATCGGGTTCCTCTTCGCAAGGAGTTTCCACCCGGCAATGGGGCATGTCTCAACCGCACGGCAGGAGACCGGGATCAGGACAGTCTTCAATGTCCTCGGCCCGCTCGCAAACCCGGCTGGTGCACAGGCCCAGCTCCTCGGGGTCTACGACAGGGAGCTTGTAGTAAAGATCGCCGAGGTGCTCGCGATTCTCGGGACCGAAAGGGCGATGGTCGTCCACGGCGACGGGCTCGACGAGATCACGACGGCCGGCAAGACGGCGGTCGCAGAGCTGAAGGACGGGCAGATTACGGAATACACTCTCGACTGCAGGGACCTCGGAATCCCGTTCTCTTCCCCCGGCGAACTGACGGGAGACGATCCCCGGACGAATGCATGCATCATCCGGCGGGTGCTCGGCGGAGATGAGGGAGAAAAGTGTATAGGAGCAAGGGACATCGTCCTTCTCAACGCCGCTGCGGCGATTTACGTCGGCGGTTATGCTCAGACACTTGAGAAGGGCCTTTCGGCTGCTGAGAAGTCGATCGACAGCGGTTCGGCGATGCGGAAGCTCGAAGCCCTCGCAGGATACGGGACGGATGGAAGTGACGAAGGTGACGGCAATGCTTGACCTGATAGTGGAGAGCACAAGACGCCGGGTAAAGGCGATCGACACTTCCGTCCCGGTTGAGGAAAGGCAGATTCAGAGCCTTGAAAAGAGCATAAAGAACAAGAAACAGAACGGAATGAACCCGGTCATAGCCGAGATAAAATTCAGGTCGCCGTCCGAAGGAATCATACGCAGGTATGAAGACCCGGCGGGGATTGCATCCGGATACGTTGATGCAGGATGTGCAGGGATCTCGGTCCTTACCAATCCTGAGTTCTTCGGCGGGGACAATTCATTCATAGAAAAGATCCGGCCGCAGACGGCGGTTCCGGTCCTGCGAAAGGATTTCGTCGTCGACGAGGCACAGGTCAGGGAGACTGCGGCGCTCGGGGCCGATGCGGTCCTGCTTATCGCGGCTGTTCTCGGGGATTCGCTGGGTGAGTTTATAGAATATACGCACGGGTTCGGGCTCGAAGCCCTCGTGGAGGTCCATGATGAGGCGGAGATGGAGAACGCGATCTCTGGCGGAGCACGGATAATAGGGATCAACAACAGGAACCTGAAGACAATGAAGACAGAACTTGAAACGACGAGGAGGCTCGGCCCCCTTGCGGCAGGGAGAGGGGTGACGGTCGTCTGTGAAAGCGGCATCACCGGACCTGCGGATATCAGGGAGATGAGAGAATACTGCGACGGGTTCCTCGTCGGGACATACCTGATGAAGGCGGAAAACCCGGCGAAGGCGCTGGAGGGTCTCGTATGCGCATAAAGATCTGCGGGATAACGACGGTAAGGGACGCACTGACGGCCGAGGAGCTCGGTGCGGACGCGATCGGTGTCGTGGTGTGCTCTGATTCGCCGAGATCGGTTCCGGTGAAGCGTGCGAAGGAGATCTTCGCCGCCCTGAAGCCGACGACGATGAAGGTCTGCGTCACGGACACGAGATCGGAGAGCGACTTAGAGGTTATAATGCACGTGAAGCCGGACGCGATCCAGCTCCACAGCGGAATCGGGGTCCCGGAGAAATACGGGATACGTGTAATCCGTGCGGTCAGGCCGGGCGAGGAGCCGGTTACGGGCTACAACATGGTGCTCGTCGACGGGAGCCGCGGGAACGGAACACCATACGACAGTGATTTCGCGATCAGGATGGTCAGGGAGACGGGCGCCCCGGTGATTCTCGCGGGCGGGCTTAATCCCGAAAATGTCGAGGATGCGATCAGGACGATCTCCCCTTCGGCGGTGGATGTATCGTCCGGAGTCGAGAAGAGTCCGGGAATAAAGGACCCTAAGAGGGTTGCGGAGTTCATAAGGCACTGCAGGGAGGCGGAGGCATGCCTGTGAATGGAAGGCCCGGCAGGTACGGGAGATTCGGCGGGCAGTATGTCCCCGAGACGCTGATGTTCGCACTGGACGAGCTCGAGGAGAACTACAGGAAGTTCATGGCCGACGAGCGTTTCAGGGCGGAGCTCGACGGGTACCTGAAGAATTATGCCGGACGCGAGACGCCGCTAACGTTCTGCAGGAATATGTCGGATGATCTCGGGTGCAGGGTCTACCTGAAGAGGGAGGACCTCCTCCACGGCGGGGCCCACAAGATCAACAACACCCTCGGCCAGGTCCTGCTCGCGAAATACATGGGAAAGGAGCGGATAATCGCCGAGACGGGTGCGGGACAGCACGGGGTCGCGACCGCGATCGCGGGGTCTCTTCTCGGGATCCCGGTCGAGGTTTACATGGGCGAGAAGGACTGCGAGAGGCAGAAGCTCAATGTGTTCCGGATGGAGCTGATGGGAGCGAAGGTTCACCCGGTGAGTTCGGGGACGAAGACGCTCAAGGATGCGACGAACGAGGCGATGCGTGACTGGGTTGCGAGCGTTATGAATACGCACTATGTCCTGGGGTCGGTCGTCGGGCCGCACCCGTTCCCGGAGATGGTCAGGGACTTCCAGTCGGTGATCGGAAAGGAGACGAGAAGGCAGGTCATGGAGGCCGAAGGTAGGCTGCCGGATGCGGCGATTGCGTGTGTCGGCGGCGGTTCGAACGCGATGGGGATGTTCTACCCGTTCATTAAAGATCCTGTCAGGCTCATCGGGGTCGAGGCGGGAGGAAAGGGCGATGGACCGGGACAGCACGGGGCGGCCCTGTGCAAGGGTGAACCGGGCGTTCTTCACGGTGCGTTCTCGTATCTTCTCCAGGACAAAAACGGCCAGATCTCTGATA
>NZ_KN360935.1:17794-23214 GCF_000784355.1 Methanolacinia paynteri
AGGGTGGATTACAGGATGGCGGCGGACGACGATGTCCTGGATGCGTTTGCGTACCTCTCGAAGAAGGAGGGGATCATCCCGGCGCTGGAGTCAGCACATGCGGTATCATACCTTATGAACAACTCGTCGGAGTTTGATAAAGACGATATCGTTGTCGTATGCCTCTCGGGAAGGGGAGACAAGGATGTGGCAAGGGTCGCGAAACTTTCGGGGGTAGTCTGATGGACAGTTCGATGAATCGAATAAAAAATGCATTCTCGAAACCGGCGTTTGTCGCCTACATGGTGGCGGGCGACCCGGATACAGAGAGATCGAAGATCGTCGCCTCGGCCCTGGTGGAAGGCGGTGCGGATATCATCGAGGTCGGAATCCCGTTCACGGACCCGGTGGCGGACGGCCCGGTGATCCAGGCTGCGGACGGGAGAGCTCTCTCCTCGGGAGCGGTTCCGGCGACTGCATTCGAGATCGCGGGCCATATAAGGAGCATCTCGGAGGTCGCGATCGTGATCTTCACGTACATTAATCCTATAATCAGGATGGGTTTCGACAGGTTCTACGCCGAGGCGAAGGCGAACGGTGCGGATGCGGTGCTCATCGTCGATATGCCGGTCGAAGAATCCGAAGAGGCGTTAGAGGCAGCCGAAAAGCACGGACTGGCACAGATCTTCCTTGTCTCGATTACGACGAGCGAAGAGAGGATGAAGAAGATCGCGGGAAAGGCGAAAGGTTTTGCATATCTCATCTCCGCCCTTGGGACGACCGGACAGAGAGACAAGATCCCGGACGAGGCGCTCGATCTTATCGCAAGGGCGAAGAAGACCTTCGACATCCCTGTCGTCGTCGGTTTCGGGATCTCGGAGCCTGAGAACGCGAAGAAGATGATCGACGCGGGTGCAGACGGTGTCGTCGTCGGCAGTGCGATCGTTGCGGCGGTCGGGGAGAACCTAAAGAGCGACGATGCGATCTATGAATCGGTGAAAGGGCTTGTTGAGAAGATTAGGTCAGGGATAGTTCATTAAAAAGCGGAATAAAGACGGGTGTGAAAACCTTCGGGCTTACTCATCCCCGACTATTTTCCAGTAGCCGCCTTTTTTCGGGCCGACACGTTCAAGACGCCCCGAATCCTTCAATTTCCTGATCTGCCATTCTATTCCTTTCTGCGTAATTCCGATCCGACGGGCCATTCTCCATGCTTATGGACGGATCGGTTGAGACCAGGGAGAGGATTTTAGTGCTGGTGTCTTCCCTAGTTTCTTCCTGTCCCACACTATCTGGCCTGCGGATTATCGATTAAAATATTTTTTTGGCTTTTCGCTGTTTCATGTGGCAAATAATTTCAGGATACTGCTATATTGCTTACATATCCTACCCTGGCAACCCCGGCACCGGCGGCTAAGCCGCCGGACGGCCCCTGCCCAGGGGCCTTGCCCTAAGATAATCATCTCATGGCACGCTCAGGAGACCAGCAAGGGTCTCCCGAGCTGTTGAATTTAATTTATATCCCGTTTCCGTACACACCATGAGTTTACCGCGGCTCGCGGCGAGGGGTTGTCAAAATCTCGTAAAGAATATCCGGTCCGGTATCGAGTAAAGAAGAACAAAAATAATTTTTTTTTAAGCGAGAAAATCGAATCTGCCGGTCAGTCATCAAGCCTGAAGCGTTCGGTCAGTTTATCCAGGGTAAATTTATTTTTTAATTTGAATGCACTGTTCTGGTTTGCCATTAATCCTTTTTCCCAGAACGGTTTTTCTTCCGGGAGATGCTCCAGCCACCTTACCCGGACGGCATAATAGCAAAGATCAGGATCGTCCAGGTTGTTTCTCAATGGTTCATATTCAAGAGGCAGATCCAGGATCAGCACTTCTTTGTCTTCATGCCGGACATAGAAATCCTTTATCGGAACACTTTCAGCAAGCACTTCTCCTACTGCAAGATATCCTTTTTTCGGGATCATGGCAAATATGCGGGCACCGGGAAATAGATTATCCAGTGTCTTGCTATACCACACACCGCCTCCGGCCGTAAAAAAATTGTATTTTATTAGATCATTGTAGGATGATTTCCCGTCGTTCACATCGATATTCACGACGAAATCCCTGCCGTTCCACGGCTCCGATTTTATCTGATTTTTTGAATGGCTGAGTTTTTCTTCCGCCTCTTTGGGATCTATGAGCCAGCTTCGCGAGAGATATTCCGATCCTGAATCCGAGAAGAACCTGAAAAAGGCGACATTAACCGGGACGTTATAATTATCCGACAGATAATTGAGGATGCGTTCGGTCTCGTTGTCAAGTTCGGAGCACACAATTATCATATCGTGCTCCTGGTTGATCTTTTCAGGAGGGGAAGTCCCGAACTTCTCATCGAACAGCGATTCGAACTCCTTGTCATTATAATATTCATCGCAGATCTCTTTCAAATCCGTGTACGAAAGATCTTTTATCCACGATGCATAATCGAGAACCTGGGCGATGACCTCACGGGGAGTTTTGTTCTTTTTCAACTCGATTATCGTGATCTTCCCTGTTTCATTGATACCGAGCATATCTATCTTTTTCCCGAAACCGGTCAGTGTCTGCCGCCCGATCAACAGGAGATTGTTGTCAAGTATAGAAAGATCCCCGCAAAGGATATCTTCAAGTCTTTTTTCAGAATCAATAGAGGAATATTCAACCTTTTTGACATTATCGGAAGAGACATTCCAGATTCCCACCTCAATCGGCATATGATTCAACTTTAGACAAAGAAGATGTAAAAATTTTTGATTATTATGTGTTACGTCCGGATCAAAGGGAACCGTATGTATTCATAAGAAAAATAAACGGGCTGAGTGCCAGGCACACCACGGAGACCATCATTGACGTTCTCTTCAGTATTCCCCCCAGTCCCGCAACGCCGAGCGCCACTGCGGGAATAAAGTGCATTCCGATTGATGCGGAAAATGCCGCCGTTATAGTGCCGGTGATTTTGTCCGGCGAGATGGCTGTTACCATGATCTGTATCATTGGAACGATCAGCCAGAAGATAATGAAGGGAACGATGAACGAAGCGATGAATACTTTATACCGGAAAGATACGAAAGAGTCCTCTGTTTCCGACAGTTTCTCTTCATCGAAGAGACCGGTACCGCCTGTCCCGAGATAGACGATCAATATCGGGGCGACGAAGATTACCAGATTGAGATCCGCATTATAGATCCCGAATCCGGTTACAAGCACCGAAGATACAGTCATAAACGCGATCAGCAAAAGGGCGGTCAGCACAATCCGGAAAATAAAATTGTTTCTCAGGTCAGTCGAGATATAATTAGTAAATTTATTCATAATGCTCTCTTCCCTGCTGAAATATTCCCGGGCCCTGAATTATACTCTGTTTGACATGAAATATAAACAGTCCCGAAAAGTGATTGGGGTGGGGTGAGATGAGATGAAAACTGGATTTAATATTAGATGAGAGATGAGGTGAGAGAAAATCTCACTTGAAGACCAGCATCGTTGATGTCTGGTTTATGTGGCCTATGTATTCCTCGCCGTAGGTGCTGAAGCCGATCGCGGGAATGTCCCCGAACACCGCACCGTATTCGGCGGTCTTGCCGGTTGCTTCGAGCTCCAGTGTCCTGAGAATGCAGTGGAAGTTGATCAGGCCCGAGATATTTTTCAGCTCGTTCTTTTTCTCTTCGACCGCATCCTTCGTGCTGCTGACGATGTCCCCGGCCTTTAATATATTCAGCTCCATGCCTTCGATAATGTTGCAATAAAACCTGACGACCGAACCATCGACGATCTGCTGGGGGCTCCTGACGAAGATGTCGTCATCCGTGATTACACCGATCGGATGGCTCATGAACAGTTCGGGAAGTTTTTCGACCGTCACTCCGAGCTGCGCCGCATATTCCTCTGCCGCAGGTTTCCCGTTGAACTCGATTACTTCACGGGTCTCTTCGTTGACCTTCGTCGCAGTCATCGTCTTGTCAAGTGCGGTGAAGCTCTGGGTCTTTATAATATCGAACCCGTTCGCCGGTTTGATCACCGCGAGAACCGCAGCATTGGTATACGGCTTTCCGTCCGCAAACACCCAGGTCTTCTCGAATTTCACGTCATCGCCGGCAGAACCGCCGATGAACGTCACATTCGTCAGGTCGCCGATCCTGTCCATCACCTTCTCCTCTGAGTTGCTGAGCCCGTCGACGATGATAATCCCGACATATTCATCGAACTCGAGATCCGACATGGGTTTTCCGAAATATTTCCCTAAGGACTGAAACGCCTTTTCGATGTTTTTGGTATCCGCCGGATCTTCGACGACCTCAAAGGATATATCGGATATCATTTCGGAAGAAAGGCCCATCGCGACAATGGAATTCTTGAGCATTTTGCCGCTGATAATCTCTCCTGCCGTCGTGCAGCCAATTACGGTCGCACCCGGGAACTTATCCTTCACGAGCTTTGCGGTTTCTTCCGGAGGGTAAATGGAAGACGAGAAAAAGATCACCGCTTTCAGGTCGGCCGTTCCGAATTTATTTTTTATCTCTTCGATTGCTTCACTGACGTCTGTTTTTTCCGAATATGCTGTTAATGCCTTCATAATATCTCCTCTCTAAAGGGTGATTCCCATCTCCGTCGCTACGGATCTGATCTTCGCGATAACCTCCGGGTCGTCATCCGAGTGGCTGTCATATTTTTTGGGATTTATACCCTTGAGGATCAGTTTCGTCCTTGTCGTCGTGGCGACGGTCGGGTTGCCCCCCGATTTCAGCTCGATCAGCTTGTCGATCATCTGAATAATTTTTCCTGACATAGTATTACCATTGAAATTATTTGCAACATTGCTATAAAAATATAATCAAATTTTTTCATCAATATTGCAGATTAAGTAAACATTTTTAACATTGCCAAATGTTTTTGGGAAATTTTATTCATTCCGAAATGCTGATGCTTCAGGGTGTTCCGGATTGTAATGCAACAAAAAACTCCTTGAAACTGCCCCGGCATAACCGTTATCAGCAATAATGAATAACTGCTGAATAATGGCCGGAGATCACGGGGGACAGAAAGAATCGTGGTGCACGCTCGATGCCAACGCGGTCATGGAGAGGCTTGCGACATCTCCCGGAGGGCTGACCGCGGACGAGAGGAGACTGAGGCTCGCCGAGTACGGACCGAACGAGATTAAAGAGGAGAAAAAAGTCTCGCCTCTCGTCGTCTTCCTGAGACAGTTCCGGAGCATACTCATCGGAATCCTGATCGCCGCAGCTGTCGTCTCGATCTTTCTTAACGAGATCGTCGACACGATAGCCATCCTGCTAATCGTGATACTTAACGCAGTAGTCGGTTTCGCGAACGAATGGCAGGCGGAAAAGGCGATCGACGCTCTCAAAAAGATGCTCGGCTTAAGGGCGACGATCCTCGTCGACGGGACC
>NZ_KN360935.1:23331-41210 GCF_000784355.1 Methanolacinia paynteri
GCGACCCTGCAGGCGGACGAATCCGCACTTACCGGCGAATCGGTCCCCGTGGAAAAGGCGGTATGCAGTCTCGAAGAGGACACTCCGCTCTCCGGTAAACGGAACATGGTCTTCATGGGAACAACGATCGTCAACGGCAGGGGACGGGCGATCGTTACCGCGACAGGAATGAATACGGAATTCGGGGAGATCGCCGGGCTCACGGAGAGCATAAAGGACGAGGAGACTCCGCTCTCGAAACGGCTCAATGTGCTCGGCAGGCAGATCAGCATAATCTCCGTGCTCGTCGCAGTGCTGATCGTCGTCGCCGGGGTGCTCCAGAACAGGGAGCTGCAGGAGATGTTCATGACCGCCGTCTCCCTCGCCGTCGCCGTGATTCCCGAGGGGCTTCCCGCCGTCGTGACCCTGACTCTCGCGATCGGGATTCGGCACATGTACAACAAGAAGTGCCTCATCCGGCACCTGAGCGCCTCGGAGACCCTCGGGACCGTGTCGATAATCTGCACGGACAAGACCGGGACGCTCACGAAGAACGAGATGACCTTAAAGGAGATATATACGCCCGGCCATTTCACTGAGGTCGGCGGGGCAGGCTACGAACCGGAGGGCGATTTCACGAGGGACGGACAGGTGATCGACCCGACGACTGACGAGGGTATCAGGGCCTTTCTGAGAGCGGGACTGTTCTGCAACCATGCGGTACTCGAGGAGGTGGACGGCGAGTGGAAGATCCTCGGGATGCCGACCGAAGGGGCACTGGTGGTCGCGGCTCACAAGGCATGGATTCCCGAGTACACCCTCGACATCCAGAATATCAGGAAGGAGTTCTCGTTCAATTCGTCGAGAAAACGGATGACGACTATACTGGATGCGGGCGGAAACAATCACGCGTATTCAAAGGGTGCACCGGAGGTCATCACCGGCCTTTCGTCGTTCTACCTGAAGGACGGGGAAGTCCTGCCGATGGACGATAACACACGGAATGAGTTCATGGAAGTTTACGAGTCGATGGCGAAGAAGGGCCTGAGAATCCTCGCGGTCGCGGAGAGAGAGCTCGGGAGCGAACTCCCGGAGACTGCGGAGGAGGGGGAGAAGGATCTCGTCTTCCTGGGTTTCGCGGGCATCATCGACCCGCCGAGGGAGGAGGTGAAAGAGGCGCTCAGGACGTGCGACTCGGCCGGGATCGGTGTCATCATGATCACAGGCGACTCGGCTCTTACCGCAAAGGCGGTCGCTGACTCGGTGGGGCTCGAGAGCGACGGGGTGCTCGGGGCGGCCGATATCGACGAACTCTCAGACGAGGAGCTTGAAGAGAGGCTCTGGAAGACGAGGATTCTCGCAAGGGTCACGGCCGAGCACAAGCTGAGGATCGTCGGGATTCTCTCGGAAGCCGGGGCGGTCGTCGCGATGACCGGTGACGGGATCAACGATGCTCCTGCACTGAAAAAGGCGGACGTGGGGATAGCGATGGGTATCAAAGGGACTGATGTCGCAAAGGAGGCGAGCGACATCATCCTCGTAGACGACAACTTCGACAGCATCGTCGAGGGAGTCCACGAGGGCCGGAGGGAATACGACAATATCCAGAAGTTCACGAGATACCTGCTCTCGTCCAATATCGGGGAGATCATCGCGATCGCAGGCGGCCTTATGATGAACCTGCCGCTGGTCCTCCTGCCGATCCAGATATTGTGGATGAATCTCGTGACCGACGGGGTGGCGGCGCTTGCGATCGGTGCGGAGCCGGCTGAGAGCGACATCATGAAGCACAAGCCCCGCGAGATCGACAGACCGGTTCTCGACAGGAAGGCGATGCTGATGATATCGGTCATCGGGGCGTGGATCGGGCTCCTGACGCTCTTCGTCTTCATCCGGTCGTACGAGTCGGATATCGACGAGGCCCGGACGATGGCATTTACCGGGATTATCATATTCGAACTGATTAACGTGCTGAACTTCAGGTCGTTCAGGTGGAACCTGACCGATATCGGAATCCTGTCGAACCCGTACATAGTCGCGGCACTTGTCGCGAGCGTCATAATCCAGGTGGCGGTAATCTACATCCCGTGGTTCCAGGTCTTCCTGAGCACAGTTCCGATGCCGGCAATGGACTGGATCATCCTCGCTGCACTCGGCCTGCCGCTTCTCTTCGCGGGAGAATTATACAAGTATATCGTGAGAAAAAAAGGTGAAAAGATTAAGCAGGGGCGGGAGCGGGGTTATCTCAGCTCCTCGTAGAGTTCCCGGACGGATTCGGAGAACGGGGTATTCATATCCTTTAAGGCGGTGATGTCCGGCTCGCGGTCGATGACCTCGTCGTCGAAGGGGATATAGCGTACCGAAGTGAAGGCCGAAAGATCTCCGATGAGCCTTTCGGACTTTTCTATGTCCGCCTCGGACCGGACCCTGTTTACGACGAGATGGATGTCCGGGACCCCGAGCTGTCTCGCGAGTTCGGCGGAATGAAGGGCGACGGATATGGAGTTGAATGACGGCTCGGTTACTATGATCGCGGTCGAGAATCCTTCGGCCATCGATCTCCCGAAGTGCTCGACGCCGGCCTGGGTGTCCATGGTTATGACTTCGTCGTCCCTCAGGCGGATGTAGCCGACGACACTGCTGAGGAGGGCGTTTTCCGGGCAGAGGCAGCCGGTCGCGGCGAGCGAGATGCTGCCCATCACGAGCACGCTTATCCTGTCGGTGACCTTAACTCCGAACCTGTCGACGACGTCGGCTACGTCGGGGTTGAGCCTCATCATCCCGCCCCATCCCTCGCCGGGCCGGCAGCCGATCTTCTCCTCGATGTAGTCGGCGTTCTTCGAGAGCGGGACTATCTCCGATGCCTTTTCGGGCGGGTAGCCGAGGGAGAACGGCAGGTTCTGCTGGGGGTCCTCGTCGACCGCGAGGACGTTCCTGCCGTCGTCTGCGAACATCGCGGCAAGGAGGGCGGATATCGAGGTCTTGCCTACTCCGCCTTTTCCCGCGACGAAGATCCTCTTTCCGCCGTCGGGCTTTCGCAGGGAATGGTCCCTGAAGTATTTCGTCGCCTTCCGGATGTTATCCGTATCTTTCGCCAAATTCACACCTTACATTACGTTCAGATGCCGAGCGCCTTCCTCTTTTCGTCTATGTGCTTCGTTATCAGTTCGGCGGCGGCCACGGGGTCGGGCTCTACAGCGAACGATGCGTTGACGACGCCGTTGAGCCCGCTTGTCAGGAGCTTTACGACATTGTCGCTTCCCGCGATCTTGGGCATTACGCCGAGGACCGTGTAGACGCCGGACGCCACGAAGTACGAGCCGATGGATACGGCCTTCTGCGAGTACCACTCTGGTGCTGCTCCGGCAGCGGGGAGCTGGTCGATCCCGACGCCGAGTGCTTTTGCAAGCTCCGCAAGGAGGACGAGTATCCTCGAACAGTCGACGCACGATCCCATGTGGAGGACTGGCGGAATTCCGAGCTTCTTACAAACTCCTTTCAGCCCCGGTCCGGCGAGGAACGCGGCATCGGGCATGAGCAGCCCGGCCTTTCCGCAGGCGACTGCCGCACATCCGGTCTCGACACAGAGGATGTCGTTCTTTATGAGCTCCTTTGCGAGCGTTACATGGCCGTAGTCGTGCTGAACCTTCGGGTTGTTGCACCCGACGATCCCGACTGCACCGCGGACATCGCCGGATGCTATGACGTCGATTAACGGCTTTACGGTTCCGCCGAGCGCCTCTACTATGGCTTCGACCGAGAACCCGGCCATGAGGTCGACGGGCTTTCCGGGGATGAGGACTCTTTCGGGAATCCTGTTGGGGAAGTTGTTTATCGCCATTTTGACGATGGCCTTCGCGGTGTCGTAGGCGTTTTCGGGGTGGAAATCGAAGTAGTACGAGCCGACGACCTTAGACTTCTCGCTGGTGGATATGATCTTCGTGTGGTAGCAGCTCGCCGTCCTGGGGAGCGACGGGAATATGCACTGGTAGTCGATGACCATCGCCTCAAGGGCCCCGGTCGCGATTATCAGCTCCTGGTTGAAGTGGTTTCCGGCCATCGGGACTCCTTTTCTCATGAGGAGTTCGTTGCCGGTGCAGCAGAGGCCGACGAGGTTGATGCCCTTCGCACCCGTCTTTTCGGCGAGCGCCTTCATATCGGGATCGTTTGCCGCCCTGACTATCATCTCGGAGAGCATCGGGTTGTGGCCGTGGAGCGAGATGTTGACGTGGTCTTCCTTTAAGACCCCGAGGTTGACCTGCGACTGGTTGATGGTGGGGGTTCCGAAGAGGACGTCCGAGATGTCGGTTCCCATCATCGATCCGCCCCACCCGTCGCCGAGTGACGCCCTCAGCCCGTGGAGGAGGATGTTGGCGTAGTTCGCACCGACTCCCATGTGGACCCTGTGCATGGCCTCGACGATCTCGCGGTCGACGCTCCGGGGGACGATCCCGGCGGCCTTCCAGATCTCCTTGGTCTGTTCGGGTGCACGGTCTGCGAACGTGACTTTGTTCTTGAAGGTCCCGAATTCGTAGAGAAGCTGGCGGCCGACATCGGTTGCGATCTCCTCCTTTTTTCTTCCCTTCGTTTCGACGCCCAGCTCGCCGGCGATCTTTTCAAGCTTTTTGACGTCGGTTATCTCGTATCCCTGTGCTTCGCCTGTTCCGGTCTTGTACAGGGTCTCGACGATGTCCCTTCCGTGATCGGAGTGGGCCGCGGCTCCGGTGGCGATTGTATCCAGCAGGTTCCTCGATACGACGAGGTCGGCGTCTGCGCCGCACACACCTCTTTCACGATGATGCTCGGGGATGATCCTGCATGGTCCCATCGCACAGCGGCTGCACGAGAGGCCGTCGGAACAGTAGCTGCACTGCGGCTGCTGCATCTCGAAACGGTCCCAGACGGTCTCGATTCCCTCTTCCATCGTGTGCTCCAGCATCACTTTCGCGAGTTCGTCGATCGTCCGCTCGTTCGATTTTTCTTTGATCACCTTCGGGTTCATCAGGGACATCTTTGCGCGATCCAGCTCGCAAGTGTCCAGTTTCCGGTCCACGAGGACGGGAGCCGGAATTTTTTTCTCCGTTTTCGCCTTTTTCTCCATATCTAATACCCCTCGATAAGGCACACTCATGATGCCTATAAGGCGAAATGATATCACATAATATATAGCGGTTTGCCAACCGGCGGAGTTTTGGTAATATTTCCGGGAACAAGCGTAGCAAAAAGGATGAAAACATAATTTCGGCAGAAAAGGGGAGGAACCTCCGGGCCAAATAATTAGGTTTAAGTATAGATCTGCCCTATATTTTAAGGCACAAATGATTTGCTGATATAGTGTAGTCCGGCCAATCATGCAGGACTCTCACTCCTGCGACTGGGGTTCGAATCCCCATATCAGCATGCAAATTTTAAGAAATAATTTCTCAGTCAAACTAAATCCTAGAAGAGGATAACTGACCGTAATTTTTAGGATCAAATATCTTCTGTTTTAAAAAACGATTTTTCAGTCCCTTTCTTCTGCATATCTACCCAGGCCTTTATATTACCATACAAATCCGTTTTATAGAAATCTTCCTCCTCATAGAGCTCCAGGCACAGTCTTTCAAGATCCCCTAAAACGACGTTTTTGCCGTTTTTCTGTGGATAATTGATGTTTATTTCGGACAGGAGCACACACATCAAATCATGTCCACGGCATATCTGCATAGGATGGTCGAAATATTCTTTCTTTTCAGACATCTCCTCAGAAAAAGCCGCCATAAAATCTTTAGATTTGGTAGGGTTGCGCCTGCAAATAAATTCCATCAGCTTTTTTTCGTTGATACTCAGGGAAGAAGGCTCGGTAAATTCCAAAAAAACATTCTTCTTCTTGCAGTTGATATGTTTAAAAATCATATTGAAGCCATATTTTTCATTAATATACAGAGATAATCCAATCAGCCGCGAACACTCGATAAGACGCCTTAAAAGATTTCCGTCTCTTATTCCCACATTTGCTTTTCTCTGGAAATTTCCTCCAACAGAACTTTTCTCGTATCTATTCAAGACCCTTTCAATTATTTTCTCAGATATTATCATCGTCTCAAGATCGTGAGAGTCGGTCATGAAGATATTTGCCGGGTCGTTTCTGCAATTTTCATAAAAGAAAGAGAAATCCCTGTCAACAATTCCAATAAACGATTCCTGCTTCTCATCAGGAATTTCTCCAAGGAGATTATCTATAATGCGAATTACGTTTTTTTTGGAATTTGCAAAACGTATTTCACAGGTCTCACGATTAAAAAAACGCGAATAGAACTCATAGTCATAAGGGCCTTCGGTTATGACAAATAATTTTTCCTTCAACGAAGGATAGTTTTTCTCCATTTTACGGATGGCACCACCAATTTCATCCGCATTCGCCCAGATCTCCTCCAGTCTGAATTTGCCTTTATTATTACGAAACCGCATTCCGGCTTTACTCATCGACCCCTTCCCCTGAAAGATCCACTGTACAATCCCAGTTTGTGTGTATAAGTTGTGGCGAATGGGTAGCTATGAGAAAACCGGAGCCGGTGATACTTGTAATCTTCCTGATGAATTCGAGATAAAGCCTCTGCCAGACTATATGCAGCGAGATTTCAGGCTCGTCAACAAGTACAAGAGTCCCGGGATCTGTCGAAAATATGAGATCATAATACATCACCAGCTGGTTCTGCTCCCCGGAAGACAGTTTTTCAGGCGCAACTGGTTCATTATCAGCCACCATGAAATTAAATCCCTTATCTGCCCGAATTTCGAATGAAAGATTAATGAAAAGCGAATTGATTATCATGATTAACAGATCGATCTTTCGTTCAAGATCTCCGAATATCAGGCATTTCTTCTCAATATCCTCAGCATATAGCTGAAGTGCTGCAAGGATCCCCGTATCCCCTTCAATATCCTCCCCGGTTATGAAGTTATCCTGCCATTCTCCCGGCTCATACGACAGGAATCCAACTTCCCTGAGCTTCTTCTGCTCCAGCCTTATCTTTGACAATTTTTCAATAATCTGTTGCGCCTCAGGAAGAATGCTATTATCCAATTGCCGGCAGAGATCCATGAGCCGTTCAGGATATGTCGAATCAAGTTCCTGCGCACTTGCAGCATAATCATTCAGCATTGCCTGGATGCGCATCCTGATATCATCGGAATAGTTGAGAACTGTAAGTTCATAGCTTCGCCTGATCCCCCCTGCATGACTTGCCAGAAGATCCCCCTCCCTAAGTATATCTGATTCGGCATTTTGCCAGAGTCTCTGTGCTGATATAAGCTTTACAGGGACGGGTGGAATAATTCTGCTAAGCTCCCATGAGGTTTCCGCTTCATCAAAATTGTCCGGATTGACAGTATACTCAAGAACCCTGTCGCCGGATTTTTCCAGCCTGAAATTCAGCGACCACAAATCACCTACGGGGAGCTTTTTACCCTGCAATTCTCCTAAACACTTCTCAATTTTAAGAGTTGTCATTTTTTCCGGTTCTGATACGATTCCGCTGATACCGAACAGGATCTTCAGGGCTTTAAAGGGGATGTCCCTGATTTCGCCGAGATTTCCGACAAATACCGCCCGTAACAGTCTTAAAATTGTCGTCTTCCCATAACCGTTGGGGGCGGTGATTATCGATATATTCCCGGGATTTTCCAGCGGAATTCTGTAATCAAACTTTCCGAAAAGACCGAAGATCTCTATCTCCAGGGGTTTTATCCTGTTAAAACGTAAAGGCATGTCTCTTGTAATCGCATCTGTCAGTCTCCCGAGCATCTCCTCGGTGCTCTCCGAATCCGAAAGCGGGTATTCTACCCATTTATCAGCAAAAATCTTTGAGATGACATTAACGTATTCAGAATGAAGCTTGTCGCTTCCGAGAAATATCACCCTTTCATAATTTAACAGACCGTCGGATTCTGCGTTTATCTCTATTGTATCGTATTCGATTCCAGATCCGGCGAATGTATCTCCTGCGTAATTTTTGATCTCCTCATGCGGAAGGACAAAACCATACCTTGGCGATAAGATCACCCTGTCGTCAGGATAGAACTTTTTTGAATATTCACGGCACCTCTCTGCAAATCTGCCTGTGAATGCATATTCAGCCTTAACTTGCCGGGTCAAATCCAGGTTCCTGTCACGATCCCAAATTTTCTCCTCGCCGGCAGGAGTTATCACCAGGGTTTTTAATGCCATTTATCTAAAATAAGGGACTCTATAGAAATTAATGTAGCGAACCGGATGATCTAAGTTTAATTAAAGCCGCGAAATAATCGTCTTCGCCGCAAGAAAACCTGTCGAAAAAGCAGCCTGCAAATTATATCCGCCGGTATCCCCGTCAATATCAAGTATTTCACCTACGAAGAACAATCCGGAAACAACTTTCGACTCCATCGTCTTCGGATTAACGCTTTCAAGTGCAATCCCGCCACTAGTGACCATCGCCTCGTCGAATCCACCGAGTTCACGGACTTCAAAAGGATATTCAGTCAGGTTCTTTATCAAAACGTTTCTCTCTTTTTTAGGAAGATGTGCACAGGTAAGATCGGGTGAAATCCCAGATAATTCAATAATCTTTCTGGCAAATCTCTCAGGGAGAGAATATTCCGAGAGGATTGTCCTGACCAGTTTTGTTCCTCCCGAATCCGTCTTTTGCGTGAAATCCTTCCTGAATTCTTCAGGGTTCATACCGGTCATAAACGAGATCTTCAGGACATCACCGGGAAGAATATTCCTGGAAAAATCCAGGATTCCCGGCCCGGACAACCCCTTATGGGTCAGGAGGATATCTCCGTTATGTTCTGCGATCTTTTTATTCTCCCGGAAAAGGGAGATCCGGGCATTGTTAAACGATATCCCGGAAAGAGAGCCGAACGGGTAACTGCGGGGATAAACAGGTGCCAGTGCGGGTGCAATTTCAGTTACAGGCTGGCCGAGATTTTCGGCGATTTTGTATCCGTCGCCCGACGATCCTGTCTGCGGGTAGGAGGAGCCACCGGTGGAAACAACCAGACATTTGGAGAAATATTTATCCGCAATCGTTTCAACGACAAATCCACCCTCAGCAATTTTCACGGATGATACAGGTTCACTGCACTGGATCAAAACTCCCCTCTCTTCACATTCACGAAGGAGAACAGAGAGAATATCCGCCGCTTTCTTTGTAGAGGGAAAGATCTTTCCGTTCTTATCCGTCTCAAACGAAACACCCCGCTTTACAAAAAAATCCACGAGGTCTTTATTGGTAAAATTCATCAGTGCAGGACGGAGAAACCTTCCGGTATTATTATAGTGAGACAAAAATTCGGATATTTCACCTTCATGCGTAAGATTGCACTGCCCGGAACCGGTGATCAGAAGTTTTCTCCCGCAGGACGCCTTTTTTTCAAGTACGAGGACTTTTCGTCCCTCTCCTGCAGAATGTATCGCACAGAAAAGTCCTGCAGGCCCTCCGCCGACAATAACAATATCAAATACCGTCAGTTCCTTAGACATAAGAAAATAATCCATTAAACATTAACTCAGGAAGGAATTTACAATTTGTTGTAATACCGCCCGAAAAAGGGAGAAGTGATCCAGACCGGAGGCAGCTTAAATAGTGCAGGCGTTGAAAAGACAATAATGAGAGATAATAATTTTGCTGTACCTGTAATATGCCTCCTTCTTGTTTTTTGCCTCTTCTTTTCCGGCTGCACGGAGCAGGACGCCAATACAACAGAATCGGCAAAAGCACTATGGGCCGAAGAACAGGGCTTCGCCGCTGAAAACGTGATCGAGGCGAACAACATGTTCGCATTCGACATATACAGGCAAGTCGCGGCTGAACACACGGAAGACGAAAACTTCTTCCTCTCCCCCTTCAGCATTTCATCGGTGTTTGCTCCGGTTTATGAAGGGGCCAGGGGAGAAACAGCAGATGAGATCGGGTCCGTCTTCCACTTCCCTGAAAACACCGGTACGCTAAGGGAAGAATACCGGGAGATCAATGAAGAAATAAATACAGGCGATCCCAACTACGAACTCAGCATTGCAAACGCACTCTGGGCCGAAAATACATATCCTTTCCTTGAAAGCTACATCAATATCACAAAGGAATCCTATTCAGCGAACACGTCCACCCTCGACTTCAAAAACCATCCTGAAGAATCGCGGCTGGCAATCAACAGCTGGGCAATGGAAAAGACAAAAGACAGGATTCAGGAACTTGTGCCTGCAGGTATGATAGACATTTATACAAGACTTGTTGTTACAAATGCAATCTTCTTCAAAGGCATATGGGCCAAAAAGTTCGATGAAAACAATACTATAAAAGCGAATTTTACGACCGCTTCAGGAGAAATTGTAAAAGTCCCGATGATGCAGAGAACGGCAGCATACGGTTATGCCGAAACCGATGAACTCCAGGCAGTCAAACTGCCGTATGAGAATGAAACAGGAAATAAGCTGTCGATGATTGTCATTCTCCCGAAGGAAAACGACCTGCATTCAGTCGAGGACACTCTCTATTTTAAAAAGATCAGGGAGATCGAAGATTCGATGGGATCAGAAACCGTCAGGCTGTCTTTACCGAAATTCAGGTTTGAAACAGATTATATGTTTTCCGGCACCCTAAAAAAAATGGGTATCATAACCGCTTTTTCAGACGAGGGCGCTGATTTTTCCGGGATGGACGGGACAGGAGGATTATATATCGGCGAAGTTGTTCACAAGGCATTTGTCGAGGTGAACGAAGAAGGAACTGAGGCGGCAGCGGCAACGGCAGTTGTAATACAAACTATTGCTCCTCCGCCGGGATACAGCTCGCCCGTCTATACATTCAATGCCGATCACCCGTTCATCTTCCTGATAGAGGATGATGAAACAGGTAATATTCTCTTTATCGGCAGGGTCTCAAATCCCTTAGGAAACTAACCTTATTTTTTCATATAACCTTGAATAACTGCGAAAAAAATCGAAGTCAACGCCAGATTAAATAAAAATCAGGAGAAAAGGACAGTTATGAATATCAAATCTATCTTACCTGTTGCTGTTGTCCTGCTGGCATGCCTCTTCTGTCTTTTTGCAGGATGCACGGGAACACCCGGTTCTGACGGGACGGAGACGGCGACACCAACACCCACGCAGAGCGTATCGCATACGGACTCTGCCGTAGAGAGCGTTGTTGACGCAAACAACATGTTCACATTCGATATCTATAAACAGCTCTCCGGTGAGAACAGCGAAGACGACAACCTTTTCCTGTCGCCGTTCAGCATATCTTCGGCACTTGCCCTGACATACGAAGGGGCGAAGGGAGAGACGGCGGACCAGATACAATCGGTCTTCTACTTCCCCGACAGCATTGAGACATTACGAAACGGCTACCAGGAAGTAAATGCCGGAATAAACGCAGGCGATCCCGAATACGATCTCGAAGTCGCAAACGCACTCTGGGCCGAAGAGACCTACCCGTTCCTCGGGGACTACATCAATACTGCAGAGACATACTACTCAGCCAATACGACAAACCTCGACTTCATAAACCACCCCGAAGAGTCCCGTGTCACCATAAACGACTGGGTAGCGGAGAAGACGAACGACAAGATCGAAGACCTGATCCCTGAAGGAATGATCAACTCATTGACACGACTCGTCATAACGAACGCTATCTATTTCAAAGGTGCATGGGTTCTCCAGTTCGACAAGAACATGACGACGGAGGCGGACTTTACGACACCATCCGGCGAAACCATTACTATCGATATGATGAAGAGGACCGATGATGACGCAGTCTACGGCTATGCAGAGACCGACGGCCTCCAGGTCCTGGAGATGCCATACGAAAATGAAACCGGAAAGAAGCTCTCGATGATCGTTCTTCTCCCGAAAGAGAACAACCTGAAAGCGGCAGGAGATGCTCTCAGCGTTGATAACCTTGAAGAAATTCTGGACTCTATAAAATCCCGGCAGGTAAAGGTTTACTTCCCCAAATTCAAACTCGAAACGGAATATCTGCTGAGTGATACCCTGATCGATATGGGAATGCCGATGGCATTCACAGGCTCTGCTGACTTCTCCGGAATAGACGGAACATATGACCTCTTCATCAGCGCTGTCGTGCACAAGGCATTTGTCGAGGTGAATGAAGAGGGAACAGAAGCGGCAGCTGCGACAGGGGTAGTATATGCATCAGGAATGTCTCCTGAAAAAGAGCCGATACCTGTCTTCAGAGCGGATCATCCATTCATCTTCATGATACAGGACGATGAAACAGGAAATATTCTGTTTATCGGCAGGATTTCAAATCCTGCACAATAAAAAACTCTTTTTTTTTCATTGTTTCCTTCCCGTTCGCATTAACTGCGAAAAAAATTGAAGTCAACGCCAGGTTAAATAAACCATAACACCAATAATCTGCCATGAAGCACCTTAAACTGACGGCCATAACGGCCATTTTTCTGGTAATTCTGTGTACTTTTTTGGCAGGATGCACCGGAACACCTGATTCTGCCGGGACGCAAACGGCAACGCCCACCCCGGTACAGAATGTAACCGAAACAGGTTCGGCAGTCGAAAGCGTAGTCGATGCAAACGACATGTTCGCATTCGACATCTATAAGAAACTGGCATCAGAAGAAAACGAAGACGACAACCTCTTCCTGTCGCCGTTCAGCATATCGTCGGCACTTGCCCTGACATACGAAGGCGCGAAGGGAGAGACGGCAGACCAGATAAAGTCCGTCTTCTACTTCCCTGATAATATCGATACCCTGAGATACGGCTACCAGGACGTAAATGCCGGAATAAACGCAGGGGATCCCGATTATGAACTCAGCATCGCAAATGCACTCTGGGCCGAAGAGACGTACCCGTTCCTAGAGGACTACATCAACACGGCCGAGACATACTACTCCGCCAATACGACAAATCTCGACTTCATAAACCAGCCCGAAGAATCAAGGGTGACCATAAACGAATGGGTCGCAGGGAAGACAAACGACAAGATCGAAGATCTGATCCCCGAAGGAATGATCGACTCTATGACAAGGCTCGTCATAACGAATGCAATATACTTCAAGGGGACGTGGGTTCTCCAGTTCGACAAGAACATGACGACGGAGGCAGACTTCACAACACCCTCCGGCGAAACGGTCACAGTAGAAATGATGCAGAGAACGGATGACGATGCAATCTATGGCTATACGGAAACCGAGGACCTCCAGGTTCTTGAGATGCCTTACGAGAACGAAAGCGGAAAGAAACTCTCGATGATCGTCCTTCTGCCCAAGGAGAACGACCTGAAAGCGGCAGAAGACGTTCTGACCGAAGACAAGTTTAAAGAGATAAGCGGTTCGATAGAATTGCAGCAGGTGAAGGTATACTTCCCCAAGTTCAAACTCGAAACGGAATACCAGCTCTCAGACACCTTAAGCGAGATGGGAATGCCTGTGGCGTTCACGGGCTCTGCCGACTTTTCCGGCATGGACGGAACGACAGGCCTGTCCATCAGCGATGTAGTCCATAAGGCATACGTCGAGGTGAACGAGGAGGGAACCGAAGCTGCAGCTGCGACAGCTGTTGGGATAAGACTTACTGCAGTGGCAGGCGAGGATTTGACCCCTGTCTTTGTCGCAGACCACCCGTTCATCATCATGATACAGGACGATGAAACAGGAAACATTCTGTTTATCGGAAGGGTTTCGAATCCGTCTCCAGCCTGAATACTTATCTCAATCAACACTTTTTTACCGACATAATAAAATCCTGAACCGCCAATAAAGAAACAAAGTAACCCTGCAATATTTTGACCGGGGAGGCGGACCGGAACATGAGAGCGGCTGAAAAACCTAAAATCGCAAAACTATCTGAAAAAAGCGGCCTTCCTCCCGGAACTCCGGTATATACAGGGGAAAGGTCCCCGGACGAGACAAAAATCAGGATCTTTCTTTACAATGAAGAAGAATATGAAGAAAAAACTGGTTTGAGCCTTGATGAACTAAAAGAGTTCTCGGCAAAGGCTGGATCCAAATGGGTGATTGTCACAGGACTTGCCGACACACAACTGATAAATGACATATGCGAATTTTCCGGGTTGCACCCCCTGACGACAGAAGATATTTTAAATACCCACCAGAGGCCGAAGATAGAGTCCTTTGACGACTACATATACATCGTCATCAAAGTCATCCTGCCGATGGAGGACGAGGGCATATATTCGGAGCAGGCAAGCATAATACTCTTCAAAGATACGATAATTACATTCCTCGAAAATGACGACAGGATATTCGAACCCCTGATACGAAGGCTGACCGCATCGAAAGGCCGGCTGAGAAAAAACGGCAATGATTATCTTTTTTATGCCATCATTGACTCTGTAGTGGATGAATATTTTGAGATATTCGAGATCATAGGCGAAAGGCTGGAAAGGATCGAGGATTCGGTAATAATATCTCCCGAACCGGAGATCCTTGAAGATATTTATTCCGTCAGGAGGGACCTGATCTGGCTCAGGAAATCGATATGGCCGCTGCGTGATGTAGTAGCCGAACTTTCGAGAGGGGAATACGACCTCATCGGTGATAATACTGAAATTTTTCTTCGTGATGTCCACGACCACCTCTCCCAGATCTCGGAAACACTGGAGACATACAGGGATCTTGCCGCAGGAATACTGGATTTATATCTCTCGGGCGTAAGCAACAGGATGAACGAGGTGATGAAGGTGCTTACGATAATCGCTACGATATTTATTCCTCTAACTTTTATCGCAGGGCTTTACGGAATGAATTTCAGGTACATGCCGGAACTTAACCATCCTTATGCTTATCCTGCAATTCTTTTGCTTATGTTGGCAATTGCAGTTGCAATGCTGATATATTTCAGAAAAAAAAGATGGCTATGAAGGATTAACGGGATCAAATATCCCCGTTCCTGTGCTCAAGGTACCATTCGTTCGCTCTCATCAGATCTCTCGGTGTTCCTACATCGATATGGATGCCGTCGATCTTCTTATAATAAACCTTCTTCCCCTGAACAATCTGGGCCATTATAGAATCGGTGAGCTGGAGTTCGCCTTTATATCCGGGTTTCGTATTTCGTATCGCATCAAATATTTCGGGAGTAAAAACATATGCACCGAGTGCACCGAGACTGCTCTTCGCCTCTTCAACCGCCGGTTTTTCAACCATATCGAGAATTCGATCACCCTCGGGGTTGATAATGCCGTGACGGGTCACATCGGCCACTTCAGCAACTCCGACGACCGTGTCAGCCGAAGATTCAAGATGAAAGCTGATCAGGTCCCTTAAAAATGTCTTCGGGGCAAAGAAATTGTCGCCAAGGACAACAATAAAATCTTCTTTAATAATATGCTCTCCGGCCAGAACAGCATCTGCAAGACCCTTCCTTTCCTCTTGGACCACATAGGAGATATTGACCCCGAATCTTTTCCCCGACCCGAGATAATCGGAAAGCCCGTGCTTATGAGGACTTACGACAATTACGATGTGTTCGATCCCTGCAAGTTTCATTGCACGAACCACATGCTCGATTATTGCCATTTCACCGACAGGAAGAAGCTCCTTCGGTATCGCATTTGTAAACGGCCCGAGACGGGTGCCAGATCCTGCTGCAGGGATCAGCCCGGTCTTTACCAGCATATTCCCTCCGCATCAGGTACCGACAAAATCCGCCTTCCTTCTATTATTACTCTTTGCTTCATTTTATCAAACTCTTTATCCAGCCGGGAAAATTTCGGCCATTCGGTCATGACAAGACAACCGTCTGCATCCTCAAGTGCACCAGCCGCGGAATCATGATATGTAATTTCCGGGAATACGGCTTTCATATTCTCATTCGCCATAGGATCAAAGGCATGGACATCGGCTTTTTCAGCGATCAGTCTCTCTATCGCGGGCACCGCCCTTGAATCACGGATATCGTCCGTATCCCCTTTGAACGCAAGACCGAGAACTGCGATGCGTTTCCCGTTCAGGTTCCCAAGGTGTTTTTTAAGGATGTCGATAATCAGGAGCGGCTGAACCTCATTGACTTTAAGAACCGACCGGAGGAGAACAGGGTCGACACCCTTCGACTTTGCAAGGTGGATTAAGGCAGAGACATCCTTCGGGAAACAGCTCCCCCCGAATCCACACCCTGCATTGAGGAAATAGGGAGATATCCTGTGATCGAGCCCGACGCCCTCCATGACCTCATATACATCTATCCCAAGGCTTTTGCAGATATTTCCAACCTCGTTCGAGAACGAGATCTTCGTCGCAAGGAATGAATTCGATGCATACTTGATCATCTCGGCTGAGATTAGGCCGGTTCTCAGAATCTTTGCATTGAAACCCGAGTATAGCGATTCGACAAGATCGCCGGACTTTTTATCGTCGCTTCCTATCACTACCCTGTCGGGATTCATGAAGTCGTCAACAGCTATTCCTTCTCTTAAAAATTCGGGATTCATCGCGAATCCGATATTGGGATTGTTTCCCGAAGCGCTCCTGACCGCAGGGATAACAACACCGGATGTGGTGCCGGGCGGAACGGTGCTTTTTACCGTAACTACATGATAGACGCCGGAATTCTTCAGTTCTCTTCCTATCGATTCCGCAGCGGATACGATATATTTCAGATCTGCAGAACCGTCCTCTCCCATAGGAGTACCCACGCAGATAATAGAGATCTCCGAATCCCTGACAGATTCATATCCGGTGCTCGCCGAAAGATTTTTCCCCGAATGGCGGGCAAGCAGTTCTTCAAGTCCTTTTTCGTATATCGGGGGTCGGGCTGAGTTTATTGCATCGATCTTTTCTTTGTCTATATCGATAATAGTGACATGATGACCTTTTTCGGCAAGACATGCGCCGGTTATCAGGCCTACATATCCTCCTCCGACAACGGATATTTTCACAATGATTCTCCTTGAAATCCCGGATTTCCTGTATTAATTATCAGTCTGATTATTCATTAATATGTTCTGATGAGATTATAAAAAAACAGGAACAGATTTATTTGAATATGCATTATTATATCACTGTGGTAAGATGGATAAAAATGCGGTATTAATGATGGTAATCGGCATTATACTCCTTGCTGCGGGAATATATGGTGCATGGTACTTTGTTGAAGAACTGATATTGGTTGTCAAAGGCCTTATCGGGCTGGTAATTGCACTTGTGGGATTATTTCTGCTGATTGTCGGCATCTTTACGGTTAAAGACTGATAGCGGCGGCCAACAGATCAATTATTATTTATATGCTCCGAAAAAATATCAGAACAATAAAAAAAATGAAAAATATCCGGGAGAATTCGCATGACACTTGAAGATATTGTTGAAATTGCATATCCCCAGCAGCCGCACTGCCCGACGATCCTGATACTCGACACATCGGGATCGATGATGGTGAATGACAAAATAGCCAAGCTGAATGAAGGGATTGCACTGTTTAAAGATGAGATCGGGAAGGACGAACTTGCCAGAAAAAGAGTCGACCTTGCAGTTCTGAGTTTCGGCCAGAAAGTAAACGTGATCCAGGACTTCACATCCATAGAAGAATTCGAGCCCGAAGAACTCGTCGCCGACGGCCTGACTCCGATGGGCGAGGCAATTAAAAAAGCCGTCGAGATGCTCGGCAGCAGGAAAGACGAGTACAAGAAAGAGGGGATCGACTACTACAGGCCGTGGATCTTCCTGATAACGGACGGAGAGCCCACCGATATGTACGAGGGCGACGATATGTGGAAGGAAGTCACGAATCTCGTCCATGAAGTGAGAACTCGGACTGTGCAATCGGATCAAGATGGATGCCAGAATCTGATATAAAAGTTGGACAGGGGATAGGCAGAAAGTTCCAGAGCCGCATGTTCAATCTTGCCGTCAAGATCCTCTTCGGACTTTCA